>JAEZKX010000080.1 GCA_023436025.1 Pseudomonadota bacterium
GCCAACCACTGGGACACGCGGGCGCGGCCCTTCCCGGTCGTGAGCCTGGCCGCCGGCGGCGCGGCCGGCACCACGCCGGCAGGCAGCTTCCCCGCCAACGGCTACGGCCTGCACGACATGACGGGCAATGCGTGGCAGTGGGTCGCCGACTGGTACCGCGCGGACTACTTCGCGCAGCAGGCGCGACGGCCGCGCGGCAGCATCGTCGACCCGCAGGGGCCGGCGGACTGCTTCGATCCCAGCGAGCCGGGCGTGCCCCCGCATGCGCCCAAGCGCGTGATCCGCGGTGGCTCCTTCCTGTGCAACGAGGACTACTGCCTGTCCTACCGCCCCAGCGCGCGGCGCGGCGCGGACCCGGCCAGCCCGATGTCGCACCTCGGCTTCCGGCTGGTGCGCGACGCCTGAGGCCGCCTACCATGGACTTGGTATTGGCCATCCTTCGCGCCGCTGGAATGATCCGCGCGCGCAGCCTCCAGGCTGCGCCCCAGGCTTTCACAAGGAGTGGCCCATGACCAGAATGAACACAGACCGCGTCGCCGCGGTGCTCGCCGTGCCCATGCTTTCTCTCGCCCTGGCGCCGTCGGCCACGGCCGCGGACAGCTGCACGTCCCAGCTGAACGACGTGAAGACGCGCGTCGTCAACCTGACCAAGCAGATCGGCAGCACCTCCGCGGCGGTCGGCTCCGACTTCCAGGCGGCGACGTCGCAGGAGTACGCCAAGAAGTACTTCGACGCCTTCCAGGCCCTGAACAAGTCGGCGAGCGATGCGTCCAAGCTCGTGAACACCAGCTACAAGCTGGCGGGCTACACCGCACCGATGAAGGAGGGCCATATCCAGAAGGCGATGCCGCCCAAGGTGACCACCACCATGTCGAACGCGCAGGAGCTCGCGCAGGCCGCGCTGGACGAAGAGAACAGCAAGCTCGACATCGCCGAGATCCGCTGCGACCAGTCGACCGAGGAAGCCGCCCTGGCCGCGGCGCTGGACAAGATGGACTCTGGCACGGTGTCCAAGTTCAAGACCGCGAAGAAGGCCGCGTGCCGCGTGGTGCACGTGCTGGCCGACCTGCAGGACAAGCGGCAGAAGCTCAACGACATCCGCGAGAACGGCTATCCGCTGTTCTTCCTGCATGCCAAGGACAAGAAGAAGTTCGGCGACAAGGAACGCACGATCCAGATCAAGGCCGACCTGCGGCTGTTCCCGATCTACCCCGACAAGGCCATGGGCGTCGACGGCAAGGACCAGCCCATCCTGCTGGGCAAGCTCGAAGGCATCGACCTTTCGTACAACTCGTACTTCAAGTGGAGCGACGACAGCTGGACCAAGCTGAACCTGTACCAGTACTTCATCGGCGACACGCAGAAGGAGGAGGTCTGCCTGCCGCAGATCAAGCTCACCAACAGCGTGAAGGTGGCCACCTGCGTGAAGGTCGGGGAGGTCAAGACCGACTCCATCACGGTGACGGTGCGCGGCAAGTACTGGTACAACGGCGACTCGGGCACCGTCAGCCTGGGCACGCAGACGATTCCGGCGCCGTTCGGCTACCTCGCCGCGGTATCGGACATGAAGGAAGAGAAGATGCAGAAGCTCAAGTCGAAGGTGGCCGACCGCGTCGTCTCGCTGCTGGGCCCCTACGGCGAGACGGTGAAGAAGGCGCAGGAATGGAAAGAAACCTGCGGCGGCTGACCGGGCGCGCGCCGCTGCCGCTGGTGCTGGCCCTGGCGCTGGCCGGCTGCGGCGGCATCCCCCGCTACGAGACACCACAGCCCCCGCGGCAGCAGCTGGGCGCGGACTGGCAGGAGCACTTCCGCCACGGTCTCGCCCTGCTGCACGGCGAGCGGCTCGAACAGCACAAGGGCGTGTTCGCGCGTGCCGCCTTCGCCAGCGCGGCCCGGCTGGCGGGCGACCACGCGCCCTCCTTCGCCGGCGTCGGCCTGGTGGAGCTGCAGCTGGGCAACCTCTCCGAGGCGCAGATCGCCTTCCTCAACGCGGCGCTCATCGACGATCGCAGCATGTACTGGGCGCTGTCGGCCATCGCGGCGCTGCGCGGCGGCCGCGAACGGGTGGCGCGCACCCTCTACGACGCCATGCAGGCGGCCCGGCGGCAGGACGACGACCCCGCCAGCCGCTTCGTGCGGGCGGTCTACGGCGAAGACGCGACGCACGCCGGGCCGCTGGTGACGATTCCGCACGCCAAGGGCGCGACGCCGGTGCAGGACGACCTGGTCTGCACCAGCGAGAACCTGTCCGACGAGCCGGTGTGCCGCGACCTCAACGTGGAAGCCAGCGTCTACTTCGTGCGCCGCCACGCCTCCGACGCAACCACGCGCGGGACCGGCTTCTTCAACGACCTGGTCATCTCGCTCGGTGCGGCGCCGGAAGACAACTACTACACCTACGAGCGCACCCGCACCGACGACGTCGTGACGCGCGCGCGGCGCCTGCTGCTGCAGCCGCACCTGTCCATCCCCGACATCCAGTACGCCGTGCGGCTGATGCCCATGAACAACCGCAGCAGCGTGTACCTGAACGCGGCGCCCTCGGTGGTGACGGCGATCGGCACCGAGTCGGAGGTCCGCGAAGGCGCCGACCTGACCATCCTGTATGCGGGCAGCCAGGGCGGCGACGCCACGGAGTACACGGCCAAGACCGGCACGGTGCTGAACATCCAGCCCGAACTCGCCTCGCCGAACCACGTCAAGCTGAAACTGAACTTCGAGTTCAGCTCGGTCGCCGCGGTGGAGCCCGCGGTCAACGCGCAGATCCTGAACGTGTCGACCAACAAGTACACGGTGACCGGCAACTTTCCCTATGGCAAGCCGGTGGTGCTGGGCCGCCTGTCCAACGGCAGCCAGAAGTACGACGGCGCGGGCCAGGTGGGGCTGCGCAGCCTTCCGCCCATCGGCGGCGCCTTCGGCGAGACGCGCGACGAGGTGACGACGTCGGAAACCCTGGTGCTCGGCGTGCTGTCCGAACCCGCGGTGTTCCGCGGCTCGCACGAAGCGCGCGTGCTGGAGGCGATGCGCGGGATGGGCGTGAAGACGCCGGAATACGACACCATCCGCCGCCGGCGGATCGTCCACCAGGCGCCGGAGATGGCGGGCTTCCTCACCGGGTTCCTGCAGGAGCACGGGGTGGCGATGGCGCGTGCGCCGTCCACCCGCCCGGCCCCGGCCCCGGCCCCGGCGCGGTGAGCTTCACCGGGGCGTGCCGGCGGTACACTGCGCTCCCGCGGGCCATTCGCCCCTGCGGCCCGCGCCGTTTCCCGTTCCTGCCTCCATCCCGATGCATCCCGACCTCGACCCGCGAACCCTGTCCCTGATCGTCGTATGGGGCGGCCTCGTCCTCGGCCTCGTGCTCGGCGCCGTCGGCCAGGCCTCGCGCTTCTGCGTGCGCGGCGCCATCGCCGACTGGGTGGAGTCCCGCGCCCCCGGGCGGCTCGTGTCCTGGCTGCTGGCCATCGCCGCCGGCGCGCTGTGCGTGCAGGCGCTGGTCAGCGGCGGCCTGCTGGACGCCGGACGCACGCTCTACTGGAGCGAGCGCTTCCCCTGGCTGTCGTACCTGGTGGGTGGTTTGCTCTTCGGCTACGGGATGATCCTGGCGGGGGGCTGCCCGCAGCGTTGCCTGGTCAAGGCCGGCCAGGGCAACCTGAAGGCCCTGGCCACCCTGGTGGTGGTGGCGATCGTCGCGCTGATGACGCTGCGCGGCGCCTTCGCCCCCATCCGCGTCAACTTGCTGGATGCCGTGAGTCTCACGCTGGCCGGCCCGCAGGACCTGGGCAGCCTCTTCGGCCGCACGCTGTCGCTCTCGCCCGCGCTGCTGCGCTGGCTGCTGGCCGCGGCCCTGGCGGCGGCGGTGTTCGCGCTGGCCTGGCGGGTGCGCGCCCAGCTGAAGACCGGCCACTGGGCCGGCGGCATCGCCGTGGGTCTGCTGGTGGGCGCCGCCTTCTTCCTCACCGGTTACGTGGGCTTCGTGCCGGAGCATCCAGAAACGCTGGAAGCGGCCTGGCTGGGCACGCAGTCGCGGCGGCCCGAGGCGCTGTCGTTCTCCGCGCCCATGGCCCATGCACTCGACCTGCTGACGCTGTGGTCGGACCGGTCCACCGTCGCCACCTTCGGCGTCACCCTGTCGCTGGGCGTCCTGCTGGGCGCCTTTGCGACTGCACGGCTGCGCGGCGACTTCACGCTCGAATCCTTCCGTACCCCGCGCGAGCTGCGCGACCACGCGGCCGGCGGCGTGCTCATGGGCTTCGGCGGCATCACCGCGCTGGGCTGCTCGGTGGGCAACGGCGTGACCGGGCTCGCGATGCTGTCGGCCGGTGCGCTGCTGGCCGTGGCCGGGATCAGTTTCGGCGCCTGGCTGGCGCTGGTGCGGCAGCGCAAGGCGGCCAAGGCCATGCC
>JAEZKX010000139.1 GCA_023436025.1 Pseudomonadota bacterium
CCCCGGGGGGCCTCGGTTGTGGGGCGGGCCCCGGCGCGGCCCCCGCGGCGGGCTACGCAGCCGCGCCCAGTCGCGGCGAGCGCACGTGCTCCGGCCGCACGCCCATCCCCACCGCGTAGGCGGGCAGCACCCGCAGGGCGGGGAACCGCTGCAGCAGCCGCAAGGCCGTCGGCATGCGTGGCGGCGCGGCGCCTTCCAGGATCGGCCCGAGCAGGCGATCCTGCGCCGCCACCTGCACCGCTTGCGTGATGCGCGCCGGCCAGAGCCGGCGCTGCTGCACCTGCGCCAGCCAGGGCGTGGCATCGCGTACCTGCGGGTCGGCCAGCGGCGCCCACAGGATGTTGGCCGCGGCCACCGCGTCCTGCACCGCCAGGTTGATGCCGACGCCGCCGATGGGCGACATCGCATGGGCGGCGTCGCCGATGCACAGCAGGCCGGGCTTCCACCATCGCTCCAGACGGTCGACGCGCACCTCGAGCAGCTTCACGGCGTCCCAGCCGGGCAGCGCTTCCTCGATGCGGCCGGCGAACAGCGGCGCGATGCGCGACAGTTCCTGGCGAAAGGCCGGCAGGCCGCGCGCCTGGATCGCGGCGATGCCGCCCTTGCGGATCACGTAGGCGCACTGCCAGTAGTTGCCGCGGTCGATCATCACCAGGAAGCGGCCGGCCGCGATGCGCCCGCCGCTGCCCACCGGGTCGCCCGCCTGCCGCGGGATGCGCAGCCACAGCACGTCGATGGGCGCGCCGAGGTCGCGCACCTGCAGGGCGGCCGCGTCGCGCAGGGTGGATCCGCGGCCATCGGCGCCGACCACGAGGTCGGCCCGGATCTCCAGCGGCCCCTCGGAGGTGAGCGCGCGCACGCCGCGGACACGGCCGTCCTCCTCCAGCAGGCCTTCGGCACGCGCGCCCAGCAGCAGGCGGAAGCCGGCGAAGGACGCGGCCGCGTCGCGCAGGAAATCGAGGAATTCCCATTGCGGCACCATCGCGATGAAGCCGCAGCGCGCGCGCAGCCGGCGGAAGTCGGCGAAGGTGGCACGGGCCTCACCGACGTCCACATGCAGGTCGTAGGCCTTGTCATGCGGCCGCTGCAGGAAGGCTTCGAGCAGGCCGAGTTCGTGCAGGACCTCCAGCGTGGAGGGATGGACCGTGTCGCCGCGGAAGTCGCGCAGGAAGTCCGCATGCTTTTCCAGCACCATCACCGGCACGCCGGCGCGGGCGAGCAGCAGGCCCAGCATCATGCCGGCCGGCCCGCCGCCGACGATGCAGCATCGCGTGGTCACCACAGCCATCGGGGCGCAGCGTAACCCGCCGCGCCCCGACTGGCAAACCGGCCCGTCGGCCGTCTTCAGCGTTGGCCGACGGCGCTGCCCGAAGTGGTGTTGGAACTGCCGTCCATGCCCGGGGTCATCCCCGTGTTGCCGGCGGCGGACGTGTCCGGCGTGCGGCCGGCATTCAACCCGCCGTTGAGGCCACTGCCCGGTTCCGTGGTCTGGCTGCGACCGCCGGCGTCGGCGGTGCCGCTGCCGGTGGTGCCCGGCACCACGTCAGCGCCGGAGCCACCGGTGTGCGGCGCCGAACCGGTGATGCCGGCCGGACCGCCCGGGGGACCGTCGGGCGCTGCGGGGCGCACGACGTCGACGCCGTTGCCGGTGCCCGGGCTGCCCGGGGCATTCGAATTGACATCGGCCCGCTCGCTGCAGGCTCCCAGCAGGAGCGCCATCGCGGCGAGGCCGGCGCAAGCCCAGGCGCTACGCGTCATCGATTACTGCGTGGTGGTCGTGGCGCTGGGCGTGCTGGGCGTCGTGGTGGAGCCCATGTCGGTGCTGCCGGTGGTGCCGGTGGTGCTCGAGTGGGTGCTGTCGGTGGTGCCGCCCATGCCCGTGGCGCTGCCGGCGCCCATGGAGGTGCCGCTGCCCGTGGTGGAGCTCGTGTCGCTGCCGGTACCCGTGGTGCTGGCGGTGGAGCCGGTGGTGTCGGTCGACGGCGTGGTGGTGCTCGAGGTCGACGTCGAGGAATCGGTCGACGGCGTGGTGGTGCTCGAGGTCGACGAGGGCGTGCTCGTGTCGGTGTGGTTGCGGTCGCCGCAGGCGGCGAGGCCCAGGGCGGAGGTGAGCGCCAGCGCGGCGATGTAAGCGGTCTTCATTCAGGAACTCCTTGTCGGTTTCGTTTCAAGCGAATCGTGCGTGACAGCGGTGTTCGCTGCCTGATTGGCATTTTGGGGACCGGTTGCGCCGCGGTTGTCGTCTCGGACTGTCGACGTCTGTAGGACAAAGCACAGCGGCAGGAAATCCGGTTACCTCCGCGCGGAGGTGGTTACGTGAGGGCGGATGCGAGCGTGTCTTCGCGCAATGCCTCGGACACCGCGCGCAGTTCCTCGCGGCGGACCGTGATGGAGCGGCCCAGGCCGTGCAGGTCGATGTGTGCGGCCAGCACGCGGTTGAAGACCTCTTCGCGCTCCTGGCGCACGTGCCGATCCACGTAATCGGCCAGCATCGCGACCTTGGCGTCGTACAGCGGGTCTTCGGCGGGACTCGCCAGGATCTGCGCGACCAGCTCGCGCTGGCTGCCATGCTGGTCCTCGGCCTCGTCGACCAGGCCTTCGCAGCGCAGTACCTCGCGCACCGCGGGATAGAACAGCTCCTCCTCCAGGCGGGCGTGGATGGTGAGCTCCATGCAGATCTCCTCGGCCAGCGTGCGCCGCTGCAGCGCCGGCGCGCGGCTTCGCACGAGCGCGCGGTAGCTCTGGAACAGGCCGTGCACCGCCAGGTGGTCGGCATCCAGCAGGTCGATCGCGTCGGGGGCTTGCTTCTTCATGGTGTGTCCCGGCGGCGGTCTCAGGGTCGGCCGGTGCTCTCGGCCTTGGTCTTGGCGAACTGCTTCATCACGGAGGCGGCGGGAGAGCCGCGGTTGGCGCCTTCGCCCTCCGGCTGCCGGGGCTCGGCGGCGCGCGCGGCTTCCTGCCGTCCGGTGGTGGGTGTCGGGTTCGGGGGGGATTGCTTGTCTTTCGCCTGGCGCATGGTCACCTCTCTGGGACCCCACTCTAGAGACAGGCAGGAAGAAAGCTGTCAGTGGGCTCGTGCCGGGGGTGTAGGAGCCGGGCGCAACCGTCGACGGCGGCACGCGCCGCGGCACAGGTCCGCGATGCAGCCCCACGCGGGCGCACGCGGGCAGCGCGGCCCGCGCCTACAGGCGCCCCAGCGCCGACATCAGGGCCTTGCGCACCGTGGGGAACTGGTGCACGTCGCTGTGGCCAGCGCCCGTGACCCGCAGCAGCTCCGCCTTGCACTTGCCCTTGCCCATGGCGGTGCAGAGTTCCTCGCTGTGGCGGATGGGGATGAGTTCGTCCTTGTCGCCGTGGATCAGCATCACCGGGCCGAGCAGCCGCGCCACGCGCTCCATGGTGTGCAGCGGATAGCGCAGCACCTGCATCGGCACCCACGGGTACAGCTCGGCGGCCAGGGCGCGCATGCTGCTGTACGGCGACACCAGCAGCGTGAGGTCGGGCGCATGGCCGTCGGAGCACAGGTCGGCCGCCAGGCCGGCCGCCAGGCCGGTACCCAACGACTGTCCGGAGATCACGACGCGCCGGCCTTCGTACAGGGGCGCGAAGTGCGACCACACCGCGCGCACGTCGGCATGCAGTTGCTCCTCGCTCTCGATCGCGCCGCTGCTCTTGCCGAAACCCCGGTAGTCGAACATCACGACATCGAAGTTGGCCTGGCGGAAGGCGTCGAGCTGCACGAACCACTTCTTCAGGTTGCCCGAGTTGCCATGCAGGAAGAAGAACACGCCGCGCGGATTCGGCAGCGCCAGCTGCGCCACCGACAGGCATGCGCCCGGCACCTCGATGAAGAACTCGCGGGTGTCCGGGTCGGTGCAGATCGGATCCTCGGGCGAAAGCGGATCCGGTTCGAACAGCAGGCGCTCCTGGCGGAACCAGAGGTAGCCCACCGCGCCCGCGTAGATGGCGCCGATGGCCAGCACGACGGCGGCGGAGAAGATTGCGTAGACCATGTTGCCTCCCTCCGCAGCTGCCCTAGCGACTGCGTTTCGCATCCGGGTCGCTCGGGCCGTTGCGGTCCGACAGGCCGGCGTTCGGCGCGCCCAGGTCGCCCGCGTCGCTCGGGTTCTTCTCGTCCCAGGTGCGGCCCGCGCCGGTCACCTTGCCGCGCGGGTGGACCATGTCGGTGCCGTCGTCGAAATTGAGCGTTCCGCCGGCCATGGGCTTGTCGTCGGCGACGCCGTGGTCGCGCTGGTTGACGCCCGAGGGCGCCACCAGGTCGGGCTGGTTGTCGCTGGTGAGGCCCGGCTTGGCGGGGCCGTCGCCGCGATCGTCGGGGCCGGCGTCCTGGCCGCTGGCCGCGCCCTTCTCCTCGGCGGAGCGCGGCGTTGCAGGGCGGTCCTGCTCGTGGGTGTTCACGCCGGTGCCGCGGGCGGATGCCTGGCCGTCGGTGGCGAGGCGCTCGACATCGGGGGAGGGACGGTCCTTGTCCTTGCGGGGGATCCCATCGCGGGATTGTTCCTGGTTCGGCATCGCGGACTCCTTTGCTTCGTATCGTTGTGATGGCCTCGTGGCCGGCTATGCCGCGCAGTGTTCGCCAGCGGCACGCACGGACCTGTCGGCACCCACAGGGCGATGACGTAGGAATCAGGCGCGGCGCCCCATCATCCAAAGGGGCGCCATGTCGGCAGGAGGCCGGGCCGCCGCGCGGCGGCCGGCTTCAGG
>JAEZKX010000167.1 GCA_023436025.1 Pseudomonadota bacterium
AGCCGGGCTTCGCCGGGCAGCGCGCGGGCGTTGGTGCGCACCTGCGCCAGCCACTGCGCCAGTGCCGGCGCCGGCGTGTTGGTCAGGGTGATGGTGACCCGGTCGCCTGCGATGCTGTAGCGCGCGCTGGTCCCCAGCTGCTGGCCAATCGCCGCTTCAAGCTGGCGCATGGATTCGTCGTGGTTCAGGCGCGGCGCCGCCTGCATGCGCCGGGCGTCGGCCTGCAGGCGCTGCATGCGCTGCAGCTGGGCATCGAGCAGTCGGTGCTGTTCGCCGGCGCTGCGCAGCGTTCCCAGTGCCGGCGCCAGGGCCACCCACCACAGCAGGGCGAGGGCGACCACGGCGCCGGCGCCGGCCACCAGGGCCCGTTCGCGTGGTGCCAGTTTGTTCCACCAGGCGCGGGCGGCGTCCATCTTCATCGCGGCTCCTCCGCCGTGATCACCAGCGGGCTGCCTTCGCCGCTGGCGGCATATCCCAGGGCCTTGAGTTGCGAGACCACGCCGCGCAGCTCGGCGCCGCCCAGCGCCATGCCGGAGGCCCGCAGCTCGGTGCCGGTGTATTCCAGGCTGGCGGGCGTGCGGTCCGGCGGCAGCGCGGCCGCCAGGGCCGCAAGCATGGCGTCGAGGTCGCGCGCCGAGCCGGTGCCCGTGAGCTGGCGCAGCGCCGCCACTTCGCGTTCCATCTGCACCGGCGCGTCGACCACCACCCGCACCTGCGGGAAGGTCGCGGTCAGCGTGCTGCGCACCGCCTGGCGCTTGTCCTCTAGCGCGGCGCGCTCGCGCCAGGCGTAGGCGTTGAGGCCGACCAGGTTGACCAGCACCAGCGCGATGGCGCCCCAGCGCGCGGGCCGCCAGGCGACGCCGTGGAGGATGTCGCTCCAGCCGGTGGCCAGCTTCTTCATCGCCCGGGCTCGGCCGGAGCTGGCCAGGTCGAACTGCGCCAGGTCCCAGGGTGTGCGGGCAGCCTGCAGCCAGCGTTGCGGCGCCTGCTGCAGGGCCACCGTGTGCTGCAGCAACTGCTCGGCGACGGCGGCCACGGCCGGCTCCGCCACCCGCGGCGCCTCGTCGGGCAGCGCCGGCAGCAGCGGCAACGCCGCCTGCGAAAGCGGCAGCGCCAGCACGCCCTCGGGGCTGCTGGCCACCACCACCGGTTGCTCGGCGTCGCCCAGCACCGCCAGGGCCGGCTCGCCTTCCGGCGCGAACTCCGGAACGATGCGGCTCACCGGCCGGCCGGCGGCTTCCAGCAACTGCAAGGCGTTGCGCAGCCAGGCGCGGTCGCAGCTGGCCACCCAGGCAGCTTCGCCGCCGCGCGCGCCCGGTTGCAGCGCCAGGTGCAGCGCCTCGGGGTCGTCCAGCAGTTGTTCCTCGAGCAGGCCGTCGAGCGCGGCGCGGGCACGCGGCGTGCCGGGGGCCATGCCCTTGGGCAGTTCGACCCGGTGCCAGGCGAGCGCCTGCACCGGCACCAGGGCCACGATCTCGGCGCCCGTGCCGCGCGGCAGCGGCAGCAGGGCGGCGGGCGATTTGCCGTGGTCGGCCAGCGTGCGGCCGTCCGGCGTCAGGGCAAACCCCCATTCGCTGGCCGGCGTGGCGGGTTCCAGGGGCAGCGAAACGATCAGGGTGCTCATGCGGTGCCGGCGATTGTAGGAGTCAGCGCGGCAATGCCGGCGGCGGCAGCGGTTCGAACACCCCCTGTTCGCGTTGCAGGGTGCGCACGTCCAGGCCATTGCGCTGGACCACGGAGCGCTGCTCGATCACCACGTCGTCCATCCGCAGGCGGCCCCGGATCTCGAAGAAGTTGGTGTTCACTGAGAACTGGGCCGCCGGCAGCAGCTCGGCCTCGACGCCCAGCACCTTGACGGCATCGGCCACGCTCCTGAAGTGCTGGCGGTCGCGCGCCGCCACCAGTTGCTGCGCCTGCGCCAGGCTCAGGCCTTCGGCGGCGGCGAAGATCACTTCGGCGCTGGCCGTGTTCAGGTTCACCTTGGTGAGGGCGGGCAGCAGCGTCACGTAGGGCGCGAGGGCCTGCGCGGTCTGCAGCGGCAGGCCCAGCCATACCAGCTGCTCCACCCGCTGCGGGGCCAGCGGCGCGCGCGCGGCGGAGCGGTTGTCGCTGCTGATGTCGTTGGCGAAGCGCAGGTTCTCGGCCAGCTGCACCAGCTGCGACTGCGGCAGGCCCAGCAGCTGGAACAGCCGGTCGAAGGCGCGCAGCCATTCCGGCGGCGCCGGCTTGCCGGCCGCGGCCAGGTTGTTGATGTTCAACAGGGACTGCATGTCCATGATCTGGCCGGCCAGGAAGACGTTGTTGCCGTCGGCATCGTCGGTGGCCACGTTGTTGTTCGGGTCGGCGGCAAGGAAGGTCGACAGGCGCGCCTCCTGCAAGGGCACGGCCCAGGGTTCGGCCAGGTGGTCGACGGTGCGGTTGGCCCGCGCGTCCTCGCGCAGCACCAGCCGCGCCCAGTCCAGCGCGCCGGTCAGCAGCCAGGCCGACTGGGTGCGCCAGCGTTCGGCCGACTCCACTTCCACCGCCCGCCACTGCTGCCACACCGCGGCGGCGGCGAAGGTCGCGACCAGCGCCACGGTGAGCATGGCGGCCAGCAAGGCGGCGCCGCGTTGGGCCAGGCGCTTCACGAGCGGGTCCCGGTGAGGGTGGGACGCACCCAGTCGCGCACCAGCTGGCCGCTGATGGCGCGGCCCGGCGGCAGCTGCAGCACCAGCCGCACGCCGTCGGGCAGGGCGCTGCCGACGCGCGGCGGCACGCCCGCTTCGTCCGCGCCGACCTGGGGCGGGGTGGTGGCGTCGCTCGACTGCGGGTTGGTCCAGGCATCGCCGCGGAAGTAGAACAACTGCCAGTCGGCCAGCGGCGTGATGGACACCTCCTGGCGCCGCAGGGCGTCGCCTGGGTTCTGCGCCCACTGGTCGGCCTGCTGCCAGGCGGTCTCGACCTCGCCGCGGGTGCGCAGCGGCGGCGACATCCAGCGCAGCCACTGGCCGTCGCGGCGCGTCCAGCCGACCACGCGCGCGCCTTCGGCGGCGTCCATGGCGCCGTGGCGCACCAGGCGCAGCACGCGCCCGTTCCACTCCAGCGGCGGCTGCTGCGGCAGTTCGACGATGGCGTCGAGGTCGGCGGTCCATTGCGCCAGCCCGGTCTGCAGCACCAGCACCTCGTCGGCGCGGGCCTCGGTGGCGGCGCGCGCGCGCACCATGCCGTCGAGGCCGCGCCAGCTGAGGATGGCCAGCAGCGCCAGCGCGAACAGCGCTGCCAGCAGTTCGACCAGGGTGAAGCCGCGCCCGCGCCGCATCAGTAGCGCCCGATCACGGTGGAGATCTTCAGCAGCGGCGTGGCGCCGGTGAAGACATGGGCATCGACGCGCCGGAAGATCGGATTGGGCGTGGGCGCGACCTTCATCCGCACGTCGAAGGCGGCGCCGCCCTGCTCGCAGCTGACGCTGCTGTCGCCGACGCTGGGCATCTGCCGGGACAGGCGCAGCCGCGCCAGCGCGTTTTCGGCGCACAACTGCGCCAGCATCACGTCGGACTGGCGCTGGGCGTTGTTGGTGAGGGCGGTGGTCGCCTGCAGGCCGGCCACCAGCGCGATGGCGACGATGCCCAGCGCCACCAGCACCTCGACCAGCGTGAAGCCGTGGGCGCGCCGGGTCATGGCGCCTCCCCAGCGACGGCGAAGGGGCGCAGGCCGTCGGTCGCCACGCGCAGCGTGCGTTGCGGCTGGGCGGCGCTGGTCAGCACCACCTCCTGCGGCCCGATCACGGGCTCGGGGCCCAGCAGCAGCACGCCGCGGCCCACCACGCGGGTGCCGGCGTCCAGCCACTGGTGCGGCAGGCTCTCGTCGGGCAGGCCCTCGAAGCGGAAGGCCTCCTCGGTGGCCACCCAGCGCACCGGCTGGCCGATCAGGCGGGAGCGGGCGCGGCCGGCCTCGAGCAGGGCGGCCAGGCGCTGCGCCTCGCGCTCCAGCGTCACGCCGGCGCTGTCGCGGATGGCGAAGGACACGCCAGCGGAGGCGATCGCGATGATCGCCACCACCAGCAGCAGTTCCAGCAGGGTGAAACCGCGCGGGCGGGATCTATTGCCAGGAGCCGACGTCGGCATCGCGGCCCTCGCCGCCCGCCTGGCCGTCGGCGCCGAAGGACATCACGTCGATCTCGCCCTTGACGCCGGGGTTGAGGTACTGGTAGGGCCGGCCCCAGGGGTCGTTGGGCAGCTTCTCCAGGTAGGGCTTCCAGTTGGGCGGCACCGGGCCGGCGGTGGGCCGCGCCACCAGGGCCTGCAGGCCCTGCTCGCTGGTGGGGTAGCGCTGGTTGTCCAGGCGGTACAGCTTGAGCGCCTGCATGAGGTTGTTGACGTCGGTGCGCGCCGCCGTCACCCGCGCGTCGTCGGCGCGGTCCAGGACGTTGGGCACGATCAGCGCGGCCAGCACGCCGATGATGACCAGCACCACCATCAGTTCGATCAGCGTGAAGCCGGCGGCGGCCAGCTTCTTCGCGCGCATGGGAAGGGAAGACGATGCCATCGGTTCAATGATAATCGCGGCCATGATCATGCCCAGCCCCGCGAGTTGGACCGTGCGCGGCGCGACCTTCGCGCTGTGGCTGCTGGCCGCGGGCAGCGCCGCCTTCTGGGCCCTGCACCTGGGTGGCGGCGACGGCTCCAGTCCGGCGCCGGCCTTGCGCAGCCGCCCGGTCACCGCCATCGAGCCGCAGGCCATCGCCCGCCTCCTCGGCGGCGTCCCGGCCGCGCC
>JAEZKX010000033.1 GCA_023436025.1 Pseudomonadota bacterium
CCGATCCAGGCCATCGACAGCGGGATGACGCCGCCGGCGGCGGCGCCCCACAGCACCCGCAGCACCAGCAGTGCGTCGAAGCCGGGCGCCGCCGCGCAGGCCGCCGCGCCGCCGGCGCAGGCGAACAAGGCCGCGCAGACCACGCGCGCCTTGCCGTAGCGGTCGCCGAGCGCGCCGAAGGCGAGTTGCGCGATGCCGTAGGCGACGGCGAAGGTGAGCACCACGCGGCCGGCGCTGCCGGGGGTGATGGAGAAGTCGGCCGCCAGGCGCGGCAGCAGGCCGTCGCAGATGCGCAGCGCCGCGCTGCTGAAGAAGGCCGCCAGCGCCAGCAGCGCGACCGGGCTCACCGCGGCCGCGCGTGCGTCCGCAGGAATTCCACCGAGGCGGCGATCACCGCATCGGGCTGGTCGCGGTGGGGGGAGTGTCCGCAGCGCGGCAGCTCCAGCAGCTGCGTGCCGGGCACGCGCCGCGCGATGCCGCGCACCTGTTCCAGCGTGCCGTATTCGTCGTCGATGCCCTGCATGGCCAGCAGCGGACAGCGGATGGAGGCCAGCTCGTCCGTGATGTTCCAGGCGCGGAAGGCGGGGTCGAGCCAGATGTCGTTCCAGCCGTGGAAGGCCGAGTCGACGTCGTCGTGGTAGCGCGCGAGCTTCTGCCGCAGGTCGGTCTCGGCATAGGCGCGGCGCGCCTGTTCGATGCTGGCGATGGAGACATCCTCCACCAGGATGTGCGGCGCCATCACGATGGCGCCCTGCAGCCCCTGCGGATGCAGGGCCGCGTGCAGCAGCGCGATGGAGCCGCCGTCGCTGTGGCCGAACAGCCAGAGTTCGTCGCGCGCAGGGTCGATCTCCAGGGCGCGCAGCAGCGCGGGCAGCACTTCGGCGGCTTGGCGGTGCATGAAGTCGCTCTGCCATTTCTCGCCGGCCGCGCGCGGCGTGGAGCGGCCGTAGCCAGGGCGTGAATACACCAGTCCGCGGGCGCCGGCCGCCTCGCACAGACGCGCGGGAAAGTCACGCCACATCGCCACGGATCCGAGGCCTTCGTGCAGGAAGACGACGAGCGGCGCATCGGCGCTGTCGCGGCCTACCCACTGGACTTCGATGCGGACCGGCCGGCCCGCCCATTCGATCTGCACCCATCCTGCCTGCTGCATGGCAACAAGTGTACGGTCAGCGGTAGGAGGCTTCCCACAGATACGGTGGAGAAGCCTGTGGACAACAGGAGGGTAAGCGTGACAACCCCGCGCCAGCGCTGGACTTGCGCTGGGGCGATCACCAAACAGGCAGCTTCCCGGTGCGGTCGCGCGACCCCCCACGACGCGGCCGGACACTGGTATCGTGCGCCCCGTGCACCCCGAGGCCCGCAACCGCAATGCGCAATTCTTCCGGGGGTTGGCACGCGCCTGCGGCGGCGCCGTCATCTTCGCGCTGCCGCTGATGATGACGATGGAGATGTGGTGGCTGGGCTTCCACATGGACCCGTTGCGCCTGTTCGTGCTGCTGGTCGTGTTCTTTCCGTTCCTGGTGGCGCTGTCCTGGCATTCCGGCTTCGAGCCCACCTTCAGCTGGCGCGACGACGTGGTGGACGCACTGGTCGCGTATGCGGTCGGCTTCTTCGTCAGCCTGGCGGTGCTGCTGCTGTTGCGCGAGATCGGCGCCGACACCCCCCTGCGGGAGGCCATGGGCAAGGTGACGCTGCAGGCCGTGCCGGCCAGCATGGGTGCCTTGCTGGCGCAGTCGCAGTTCGGCCAGGCCGAGGGCGACGAAGGCGCGCGCCAGCCGCGCGGCGGCTCGGGCGGCTATGCCAGCGACCTGTTCATCATGGCAGTGGGCGCGCTGTTCCTGGCCTTCAACCTCTCACCCACCGACGAGATGTCGATGATCGCCGCGCACATCGACGAGTGGCATGCGGTCGTGCTGGTGCTGGTGTCGCTCGCGGTGATGGAGGTGTTCGTCTACGGCCTGGCATTCCGCGGCACGGTGCCGCGCCCGAGGCACGCGCCGAACTGGAGCCTGTTCCTGCGCTTCACCGTCACCGGCTATGCCCTGGTGCTGCTGCTCAGTGCGTACGTGCTGTGGACCTTCGGCCGCCTGGACGGCCTGGGCCTGCTGCCCGCGGTCAAGACCATCGCCGTGCTGGGCTTCCCCGCGGCGGTCGGTGCCGCGGCGGCGCGGCTCATCCTCTGATCGACATGCGCGAGCAACAGGGTCCGCGCTCCGACGATGCCGACGACGCCGGGGCGCCGCGCGAGGAGGCGCCGCCGTTCTGGGAATGGGTGGTGGCCGGCATCGGCCTGGTGCTGGTGCTCGCCAGCCTGGTCTACCTGGCCATCAACGCCCTCGAGATGCGCGAGGATGCGCGGCCCCGGCCGCAGCTCGAACTGCTGGGCGTGGAGCCCCTGGGGCAGCGCTTCCTGGTGCGGGTGCGCGTGGCCAACCACGGCGAGGCCACCGCCGAAGGGCTGGTGGTGGCGGGCGAACTACAGCAGCAGGGGCAGGTGCTGGAACGCGCCGAGCTGACCTTCGATTTCCTGCCGCCGCGCTCCACGCGCGAGGCAGGGCTGTTCTTCACGCGCGATCCGCGCACCCTGCACCTCGAACTGCTCCCCGTCGCCTACCGCGTGCCCTGAGGCGGCGACGCGCGCACCGCGCCTGCCACCGCGCCGATCTCGGCATGCCGTCCGACAGTCGGGCGGCGGTGGCGCCGCGAAGAATGCGCTCAAGACCAACCCGACGGCGGAGCCTCCTTGCCCCACGCGATCCGGCCCGATGCGATGCACGGCGTGGTCGTGGCCTACGTGCCCGACCCGCGCGAGCGCGCCAGCGACCACGAGCGGCAGGCCTTGTTCGAGGCGGTGCGCCGCATCGCGCGCCTGCGCGGCTGCGCCGACGCCGGCGCGCACGAGGCGGGGCGCGACTACGGCTGCCATGTCTACTTCGTGCCCAATGGCACGCTCACCGCGGCGCAGGCCGGGGCCTTGCGCATCGCGGGGCCTGGCGATCTGTTCGGCGGCGTCGTGCCGCATGCCTTCGTCGCCACCAAGGCCATCTCGCACGGCCTGCTGGCGGCGGACGCCGCGGCGCCGGCGGGTTGGTGCGCGGAGCTGGCGCAGCGCCTGGGCGATGCGGTGCTGCCCGGCTTCGCCGTCTTCGACCCGGCCGACGC
>JAEZKX010000233.1 GCA_023436025.1 Pseudomonadota bacterium
CGCCGCACGCCGCACGCCGCACGCCGCACGCCGGCCTCCGTCGTCCGGTGGCGCGCCCCCCGAAACGAAGGGGTGGGCCGCCGCCGGCGCCGCACTAGACTCGGCCCATGGCGACCCTGTCTTTCGATCGCGCACTGATCGTCGAGGACCTGGCCGAGCCGCGCCAATGGCTGGCCGAACTCCTGCCCCAGGCGCTGCCGGGCGTCGGGGTGGTGGATACGGCCGCGTCGCTGGCCGAGGCGCGCGAGAAGATGCGCAGCCATGACTATCGGCTGGGCCTGGTCGACTGGGGCCTGCCCGATGGCAACGCGCAAGGCCTCATCTCCGAACTGGTGGCTGCCTGTGCGGGGGCCGTGGTCATCGTGGCCACCATCCACGACGACGATGCCCATGTCTTTCCGGCGCTGCGCGCCGGTGCCAGCGGCTACATCCTGAAGTCGCAGCCTTCCGAGGACGTGGTCGCCCAGTTGCGCCGCATCGAATCCGGCGAGCCGGCGCTGTCGCCCTCCATCGCGCTGCGGATGCTGCGCCATTTCCAGGCCGCGCCCGCCGGCGCCCCGCAGCCCGCGCCCGACGCTCCCCGGCTGACCGACCGCGAGGTCGACGTCCTGCGCCTGATCGCCAAGGGCTACCGGTCCGCCGAGGTCGGCGGATTGCTGGGCCTCAGCCCCACCACCGTCAGCGGCTATGTGCGCGACATCTACCGCAAGCTGGGCATCTCGTCACGCGCGGAAGCGGCGATGGAGGCGGCGCGCCGCGGACTGGTGGCCTGATCGGCCGCCAGCGGCAGTTCCAGCACGACCTGCGTACCGGGTCCGCCAGAGCGCGGGCCGATCTCCAGCGTCGCGCCCAGCTGTCCGGCACGCTGGCGCATGTTGGACAGCCCGCGGCCGTTGCCCGGGTGCGGCCCGGCGGCCAGGCCCACGCCATCGTCGCGGATGGCGATGCGCAGGTGCGGCCCGCCCTCCGGGTGAACCACCTCGGCCAGCAGTTCCATGCGCTGCGCGTGGGCGTGCTTGACGATGTTGGTCGCGGCTTCCTGCAGGATGCGCATCACCTGCAGCGTGCTGTCGGCGCTGAGCTGCACGTCGTCCAGCCCTTCGCCGATGTGCCATTCGAGCGTGACGCCGGCCGCCTCCAGCCGCCGGTCCCAGCGGTTGCGCCAGGTCGCCAGCGCGCCCGGCAGGTAGTGGCCGAAGTCGGCGCTGTCCATCAGCATGCGCAGCTCCTCGATGCTGTCCTGCAGCGACTGGCGCAGCTGCGGCGTGCCCAGCGCCTGCCGTTCGACGCCGCGCAGCATGGTCACCAGTTGCGCCCCCAGGCCGTCATGCATGTCACGCAGCAGCCGCTCGCGTTCCTGCGTGCGCGCGGCGTCGCGTTCGGATTCGCGCAGCAGGGCGTAGCTCTGCTCCAGTTCCCGGGCCTTGCGCCGCACGCTGGCCTCCAGTTCCTCGTTCGCCCGCTCGGCGCGGTTGAGGGTCAGCACCACGTACTGCCCGGAGACGGTCGCGAAGCAAAGCAGCAGGACCACGAAGCCCCAGAACACGTAGCTGGGCGAATCCGGCCGCACGCCGCCGCTGACCATCAGAAGGTCGTGGAAGGCGCAGCCCACCAGGCCGGCGAACCCTGCCAGGAAGACGGCGAGGTGCCATCGCGCCAGTTGCGCGCGGCGCCGCCAGACCAGCGCCAGGGACGCGCACACCATGGAGAAGCCGGCGAAGAAGTTCAGGGCACGGGTCAGTGCGGTGCCGCGCTCGGCCAGGGTGGTGCAGGCCATCGCCAGCACGCAGGCCAGCGCCGTGCCCCACAGCCAGTGGCGCGGGCGCGGCGCCTCGACGCCCAGCAGCGCCAGCAGCGAGGCCGCCAGCGCCGCGGCGGTCAGCATCACCTGCAGCGGGTTGAGCTGCTCGAACAGGGCCGGCGGCAGCGGCAGCACCGGCGCGGTGTAGATGACGCCGCGCACGCCCCAGGTGCCGCAGGCGATGGCCAGCCACAGCAGCGAGCGGTCGGAGCGGCGTGCGGTCCACAGCAGGAAGGCCAGCGCGCCCAGGACCAGCACCACGCCCGAGGAAACGTCGACGAAGGCGACGTCGTCGTCGAAGGTCTGGGCCTGCGCCGGCAGCAACTGCTCGGTGGGGCCGATCTCGGCGCGCACGAGGCCCGCGGGGATGTAGGGGGGCGCCAGCAGCTCGATGTCGACCGCACGCGTCCCTTGGGGAATGGCATAGAGCACGGGGACGCGGCCGTTGTGGACCGCCTGCGCGTCCTGCCGCGAGCCGGACAGGGGCCGGCCGACGACGCTGATCAGCGGCAGCGGCTGGCCCAGGTCGGTGCGCAGGACATAAGGCGCGCCGACGCGGTACAGCCAGAGGGCGGCATTGCCGCCGGCGCAGCCGGCGACGTCGATGCGGTAGCGGATGGTGGTGCGGTCGGGCGCGCGCCAGCCCAGTGGGAGGTGGTCGGGCAGGTCCACCGAGCGGGTCTCGGCGCGGCCGGACTGCACCAGGCTGCGTTCGGCCGCCGGCACGCTCGCACGGCGGTCGCAATCGGCTTGCGCCAGGCCGGCCAGGCCCGCGAACAGCAGCAGCGCCGCCGCGCGGCGCACCCAGGACGCCACGCCGAGCCTCAGAGTGCGAAGATCTTCCCCGGGTTCATGATGTTCTTCGGGTCCAGCGCGCGCTTGATGGTGCGCATCATGTCCACCGCGCCGGCGCCGGCCTCGTCGACCAGGAAGCCCATCTTGTGCAGGCCCACGCCGTGCTCGCCGGTGCAGGTGCCGCCCAGCTGCAGCGCGCGCGCCACCAGGCGGTGGTTCAGCTGCTCGGCGACTTCGCGTTCGCGGGGATCGTTCGGATCCAGCAGGTAGCCGAAGTGGAAGTTGCCGTCACCGACGTGGCCCACCAGGAAGTAGGGCAGGCCGCTGGCATCGGCTTCCTCCACAGACTCCAGCAGGCAATCGGCCAGGCGCGAGATCGGCACGCAGGTGTCGGTGGAAATCGCGCGGCAGCCGGGACGCGACTGGACGGCTGCGAAGTAGGCGTTGTGGCGGGCCGTCCAGAGGCGGGTGCGCTCCTCCGGCGTGGCGGCCCACTCGAAGGCGTTGCCGCCATGCTCGCGGGCGATCTCCTGCACCGTCTCGGCCTGTTCCTGCACCGAGGCGGGCGAGCCGTGGAACTCCATCAGCAGCATGGGCTCCTCGCGCAGGCCCAGCTTGCTGTGCGCATTGACCATGCGCACCGTGTGGTGGTCGATCAGCTCCACCCGCGCGATGGGCACGCCCAGCTGGATGACCTGGATGGTGGTGCGCACCGCCGCCTCGATGCTGGGGAAGGAACAGATCGCCGCCGAGATGGCCTCGGGCAGCGGGTAGATGCGCAGCGTCACCTCGGTGATCACGCCCAGCGTGCCTTCGCTGCCGACGAACAGGCGGGTCAGGTCGTAGCCGGCCGAGGACTTGCGCGCGCGCGTGCCGGTGCGGATCACCTCGCTGCTGGCGGTGACCACTTCCAGGCCCAGCACGTTCTCGCGCATGGTGCCGTAGCGCACGGCATTGGTGCCCGAGGCGCGGGTGGCGGCCATGCCGCCGATGGACGCGTCGGCGCCCGGGTCGATGGGGAAGAACAGGCCGGTGCTCTTGATCTCCTCGTTCAGCTGCTTGCGCGTGACGCCGGGCTGCACGGTCACGGTGAGGTCGTCGGCATTGACGGCCAGCACCTTGTTCATGCGGGCGACGTCGATGCTGACGCCGCCTTGCACCGCCAGCAGGTGGCCCTCGAGCGAGGAGCCCACGCCGAAGGGGATCACCGGTGTGTCGTGCTCGCTGCACAGCCGCACCGCATCGGCCACGTCCTGCGTGCTCTCGGCGAACACCACGGCGGCCGGCGGCGGCACCTGGAACGAGGATTCGTCGCGGCCATGCTGTTCGCGCACGGCCAGTGCGGTGCTGCACCGGTCGCCGAAGCGGGCCTTCAGCGCATCGAGGAGGGCGGCGGGGACATCGCGCTGCTGGACCTCGGGGACCAGGTGCGCCAGGGCGGTGGGGGCGTTCATGCGCCCCAGTTTAGCCCTCTGGCGGCGGTGGGCAAGCGTGCCTTCCCGCAGCGTGCCGGCGCGCCGGCGGCCGTCCTCAGCGCATGCCGTCCTCGTACTCCGAGCGCGTCACCACGCCGTCGAAGTTGCGGTCCATCTCCTCGAAGCGCATCCCCCGCTGCGGCAGGCGCCCGGCTTCGGCGCGGCTCAGCTCGCCGTCGCGGTTGGCGTCGGCGGCGATGAAGGAGCGCGCCAGGTCGACGGCGCTGAGCTTGCCGGTGTTGACGTCGCGCATGACGAGGAAGCGGTCGGACTGGTTCACCTGGACGGTGTGCCCGGCCGACCCGGGTACGCCCATGCGGGTGTCGACCCGGCCGGTGATCCCGTTGACGCGGGCCATCTCGCCGCGCAGCGCGCTCCACAGCCACGACGACGAGTCGTAGTCGGCCGCGGCGTGATCGCGCACGCCCAGGCCGAACCAGGTCAGCCCGATCGCCGCGACCAGTGCCAGCACCGTCACGATCGTGACGGCACCGCCCTTGGTCCGCGCTGCTCTTCCAATGGCGCCCGGTGACAGATCCGCCATG
>JAEZKX010000034.1 GCA_023436025.1 Pseudomonadota bacterium
CTGCCCGCGGCCCCGGCCGTGCCCCAGGCGCCCGACGACGCCGCGCCGCTGCCGCCGCCGCTGGTGCAGGGCAAGAGCCGCTGGATGCCGGTGCGCTGGTCGGAGCTGCCCGGCTTCGCCGAGGATGGACTGCACGAAGCCTGGAACGCCTGGATCCGCAGCTGCGAGCGGCCGGCGGCGGCCCACGCGCCCCTGTGCCCGGAGGTGCGGCGGCTGTCCATCGCGTCGGCCGAGGAGCAGCGCGCCTGGATGCAAAGCCGCCTGCAGCCCTACCGCGTGGAGCCGCTGCAAGGCGGCGGTGATTCCCTGCTGACCGGCTATTTCGAGCCCGTGCTCGAGGCCAGCCGACAGCCCACGGCGGCGCATGCGGTGCCGCTGTACCGCGCGCCGGCCGACCTGGGGCAGCGGCGGCCCTGGTTCACGCGCCAGGAGATCGACACCTCGGCCGCGGCGCGTGCGGCCCTGCGCGGGCGCGAGATCGCCTACCTGGCCGATCCGCTCGATGCGCTGGCGCTGCACATCCAGGGCTCGGGGCGGGTGCGCATCACCGAGCCGGACGGCCGCATCAGCAACGTGCGGCTGGCCTTCGCCGGCAGCAACGACCATCCGTACCGCAGTGTCGGCAGCTGGCTGCTGCAGCAAGGCGCGCTGCGCGATGCGACATGGCCCGGCATCAAGGCCTGGGCACGCGCCAATCCGCAGCGCGTGCAGGAGATGCTGTGGACCAACCCGCGCTACGTGTTCTTCCGCGAGGAGGCCATGTCCGACCTGGATGCGGCCTTCGGCCCGCGCGGCGCTCAGGGCGTGCCGCTGACGCCGGGGCGCTCCATCGCCGTCGACCGCGAGAGCATTCCCTACGGCACGCCGGTGTGGATGGCCACGCCGGGGCCGCTGCTGTCGCTGCAGCGCCTGGTGTTCGCGCAGGACACCGGCAGCGCCATCGTCGGCGCCGTGCGCGCCGACTACTTCGTCGGCTGGGGCGAGGGCGCCGGCGAGATCGCCGGCCGCCTCAAGCAGCCGCTGGCGCTGTGGGTGCTGTGGCCGCGGTAGGTCGTTGAGGGCGGCGGCGGCGGCAGCGGAGGCGGAGGCGGAGGCGGAGGCCGGGGCGGGAGCGGGAGCGGACAGCCGGACGCAAAAGTCGCAAAGGTCTCGCAAAAGTCGCAAAAGAAGACATTGAGTTTTCGTGATCCCCTCCCTCGTCTCTTGTCCTCCCTCTTCTTATTTATTCTTCTTTCGCGACCTTTGCGTAGCTTTTGCGACTTTTGCGTCCGGAAGTCCTGGACTCCGGAAGTCCGAAGTCCGGAAGTCCGGAAGCTCTGAAGTTCCTCAAGCCCCGACCGGCTGGCCGTCCAGGCGGCGGACCACGATGGTGGCCGAGCGCGGCGGCAGGGTGTTGCCTTGCACGTTCGAGGGCCACTGGCCTGTCGGGTGCTGGATGTTGATGAAGAAGGTCCTCAGGTCCGGCGTGTAGGTCAGGCCGGTGATCTCGCAGCCGTTGGGGCCCACCAGGAAGCGGGTCGATTCCCGGGTCATCTGGTCCACGTGGTACATGGCGTTGTTGCCGAAGGTGTTGGTGATCGAGGTGCCGGTGCCGGCGTCGGTCTGCACCCACAGGCGGCCCTGCGGGTCGACGTCGATGCCGTCGGGGCTGGAGAAGGTGTCGCCGTTGATGGTGCCCTTGTGGTTGGGGTCCGCCAGGCGCGGGTCGCCCGCCTGCAGGAACATCTCCCAGCGGAAGGTGGTGGCCTGCGCCTGGCCGCCGGTCTCCTCGAAGCGGATGATGTGGCCGTGGGCGTTGGTCCGGCGCGGGTTGGCCGCGTCGGTCTGCTGGCGGCCGCCGTTGTTGGTGAAGGTGAAGTAGACCTTGCCGTCGGGACCCACGCTTACCCACTCCGGCCGGTCCATCAGGGTCGCGCCGGCCACCCGTGCGGCCGACGGGGTGCGGATCAGCACGTCGGCCTGGGTGGCGAAGTCCACCGTCACCGGCGCCGGCGACACGGCCGACTGGGTCCAGTTGCCCGGGTCCTGGGCCCCGGTGACCAGGCCGTTCGTGCCCTGAGCCAGCGCGATCCACTGGCCGCTGCCGTCGGCGTTGAAGCGCGCGGCGTACAGCGTGCCGGCGTCCAGGATGTTGCGGTTGTTGGCGCGCGTGACCGGGTCGTACCGGGCGGTCGGGACGAACTTGTAGACGCAGCCGGGCGTGCTGTCGTCACCCATGTAGATCGCCACCGTGTTGTCGGCATCGACCATGGTCGCGGTGTTCTCGTGCGAGAAGCGGCCCAGGGCGGTGCGCTTGGTGGCGGGGAAGCTGCCCTGCGGGTCGATCTCCACGATCCAGCCGTAGCCCTCTTCGGGCTGCGTCGGGTCGAGGTAGTTGTCGGTGGTCTCCTCGCAGGTGAGGTAGGTGCCCCAGGGTGTCGTACCGCTGGCGCAGTTGTTCAGCGTACCGACCACGGTGGGGCCGACCACCGGTGCGGCTGGCCCGCCCACGTTGTAGACGGTGTTGCCGGTGTAGCGCCGGTTGTAGGCGGAGTCGCGCCTGACCGACCAGGTGCCGTCGGAGCCCTTCTGGACCTCGATCACCGACACGCCGACGGCCGACAGCGCGATCTTCTTCTGTTCCGCGCTGGCGGTCGCGGCGTTGTAGCCGCCGCTGAACAGGATGGCGCTGTCCAGCGCCTCGTGGTTGATGGCGAGCAGGCCGCGCGCGTTGGGGTCGGCGCCGGGGATGGCATAGAAGTGCATGCCGTCGTGCTGTCCGCCGGCGACCTTCTCGTAGCCGGCGGCGTCCAGGAAGGTGCCGGTGTAGCCGGCAGCGCCGGCCACCACCGGGTCGCCGGCGGCGAACAGCACCTCGGCGGTGTAGCCCTCGGGCACGGCGACCATCTCGCCGGTCTGGGCCGGTATGCCCTTGAAGCGGACGTCGTAGCTGACCGCCGGGGCGGGCGTCGGCGTAGGCGCCGGTGCTGCCGGCGGCACTTCGGCCACCGGGTCGTCGCTGCCGCCGCCGCCACCGCAGGCGGCCAGCAGCGCGCCGCTGCCGAAGGCTGCAGCGAAGCTCGCGCCGAAGCTGCCGCGCAGCAGGCTGCGGCGCTGCAGTTGCGCCTGGCCGAGGACGTCCTCGATCATCTGGCCAGGGGCGGCAGGCAGCTGGTTGCGGGCGCGCGATTCCTCGCGCAGCTTGTCGGTGATGTGGGACATCGTCTTTTCTTCCTTCGTGTCGTTGGATGCGTGGAACAGCAACGCCAGCGTAGGAAGCCAAGATGAAAGCCGCGTGACAGCCCATCCGCATCGAATCTCCAGGTGGACGCGCGCAGCGGGCGCACCACACGGCGCCCGGATGCGCCAGCGGTCGTCGCGTGATGCGCCGATTGCTGATGGCTGCCGCGGCGCTCCCGCGGGCACCCCTACAGGTGGCCGAGCGGCCAGCTGGCGCTGGCCTTCACCTCGCCGAGGGAAAACGAGGTGTGGATGTCCTTCACGTTCGGCAGGTTGATCAGCACTTCGCGCGCGAACTGCGAGAAGGCGTCGAGGTCGCGCGACACCACCTGCAGCTCGAAGGTGCCGGCGCCGCTGATGTAGTGGCAGGACACGATCTCGGGGATCTTGCGGATCGCCTCCTCGAGTTCGCGCGTGACCTCGCCCGTATTGCGGGCGGCGTCCAGCCGGACGAAGGCCAGCACGCCCAGGCCGATCTTGTGGCGATCGATCTCGGCGTGGTAGCCCTTGATGTAGCCGGCTTCCTCCAGGGCCCGCACGCGGCGCCAGCACGGCGCCGCCGACAGGCCCACCCGCTGTGCCAGTTCGGCATTGGTCAGCCGCGCGTCGGCCTGGAGCTCATTGAGTATTTGGATGTCATAGCGGTCGAGTCTTTCCATTTTGGATGCCTTTCGGCAATTATCTTTCGCATCCTGGGGGAATCCGGGCACAGAACGCAAAGACATACCCGGCCCTCCACCCCTACACTCGCCGCATGAACGCCCCCCTGCCCGAACACATCCGCAAGGCACTGGAAACCGTCACCCTGGACGACAAGTACGCGCTCGACCACGGCCGTGCCTTCATGAGCGGCGTGCAGGCGCTGGTGAAGCTGCCCATGCTGCAGCGCCAGCGCGACGCGCAGCAGGGGCGCAACACGGCCGGCTTCATCAGCGGCTACCGCGGCTCGCCGCTGGGCGGCTACGACCAGGCGCTGTGGAAGGCGCGCGACTACCTGCAGGCGCAGAACATCGTGTTCCAGCCCGGGGTCAACGAGGAACTGGCGGCCACCGCCCTGTGGGGCACGCAGCAGCTGGGCTTCGCGCCGGCCGGCACGCAGAAGTTCGACGGCGTCTTCGGCATCTGGTACGGCAAGGGGCCGGGGGTGGACCGCTGCTCCGACGTGTTCAAGCACGCCAACATGGCCGGCACCACGCCCTGGGGCGGCGTCATCGCCGTGGCCGGCGACGACCACATCTCCAAGAGCTCCACCGCCGCCCACCAGAGCGACCACATCTTCAAGGCCTGCGGCCTGCCGGTGTTCTTCCCGGCCGACGTGCAGGAAATCCTCGACCTGGGGCTGCATGCCTTCGCCATGAGCCGCTACTCGGGCGTGTGGGCCGGCATGAAGACGATCCAGGAGATCGTCGAGTCCAGCGCGACCGCCATGATCGATCCCGAGCGGGTGCAGATCAAGCTGCCGACCGACTTCGAGATGCCGCCCGGCGGCGTGCACATCCGCTGGCCCGACAACGCGCTGGACCAGGAGGCGCGCCTGTTCGACTTCAAGTGGTATGCCGCGCTGGCCTACATCCGCGCCAACCGCCTCAACCGCAACGTCATCGAGGGTCCCAACGACCGCTTCGGCATCATGGCCAGCGGCAAGGCCTACAACGACACCCGCCAGGCCCTGCTGGACCTGGGCCTGGACGACGCCACCTGCCGCCGCATCGGCCTGCGCCTGCACAAGGTGGCGGTGGTGTGGCCGCTGGAAGCGCAGATCACGCGCGAGTTCGCCCAGGGACTGCGCGAGATCCTGGTGGTGGAGGAGAAGCGCCAGGTCATCGAGTACCAGCTGAAGGAGGAGCTGTACAACTGGCGCACCGACGTGCGTCCCACGGTGGTGGGCAAGTTCGACGAGGGCGAGGGCAGCTACGCCGGCGGCGAGTGGTCCATGCCCAACCGCACGGGCCACACGCTGCTGCGCGCCAATGCCGACCTGTCGCCGGCGCTGATCGCCCGCGCCATCGCGCACCGGCTGCGCAAGCTGGGACTCGACACCGACGTGCAGGCCCGCATCGATGCGCAGCTGGCCATCCTGGAGGCGAAGGAGCGCGCCATGCAGGTGGTGGAGGTCAAGGGCGACCGCGTGCCGTGGTTCTGCTCGGGCTGCCCGCACAACACGTCGACGGTGGTGCCCGAAGGCTCGCGCGCGATGGCCGGCATCGGCTGCCACTTCATGGCGACCTGGATGGACCGGGCCACCATCGGCTTCACGCAGATGGGCGGCGAGGGCGTGCCGTGGGTGGGCCAGCAGCCTTTTTCGACCGAGAAGCATGTGTTCGCCAACATCGGCGACGGCACCTACTTCCACAGCGGCCTGCTGGCCATCCGCCAGGCGATCGCCGCCGGCGTCAACATCACCTACAAGGTCCTCTACAACGACGCGGTCGCCATGACCGGCGGGCAGCCGGTGGGCGAGCGGCCCGAGGGCCACACGCCGCTGCAGATCGCCCACAGCCTGGTGGCCGAAGGCGTGGCCAAGCTGGTGGTGGTGACCGACGAGCCCGGGAAGTACCAGGGCGCGGCGCTGCCCGCGGGCGTGGAGGTGCACCACCGCGACGCCCTCGACGCCATCCAGCGCCAGCTGCGCGAGACCGCCGGCGTCACGGCCATGATCTACGACCAGACCTGCGCCACCGAGAAGCGGCGCCGCCGCAAGCGCGGCGCGATGGTCGATCCGGCGGTGCGGGTGATGATCAACGACCTGGTCTGCGAGGGCTGCGGCGACTGCAGCGTGCAGTCCAACTGCCTGTCGGTGGAGCCGCTGGAGACCGAGTTCGGCCGCAAGCGCACCATCAACCAGAGCAGCTGCAACAAGGACACCAGCTGCCTCAAGGGCTTCTGCCCCAGCTTCGTCACCGTCGAAGGTGGCCAGCTGAAGAAGAAGGCGAAGCAGGAAGCGCCCTCCCCCCATGCCCTGGGGGAGCTGCCCGAGCCGCAGCTGCCGGGCACCGCCGAAGCCTACGGCATCGTGGTGGCCGGCGTCGGCGGCACCGGCGTCATCACCATCGGCCAGCTGCTGGGGATGGCGGCGCACCTCGAGGGCCGCGGTATCGTCACCCAGGACGCGGCCGGCCTGGCCCAGAAGGGCGGCGCCACCTGGAGCCATGTGCTGATCGCCGACACGCAGGACGCCATCCGCACCACGCGGGTGGGCATGGCGGCGGCCGACCTGGTGATCGGCTGCGACCCCATCGTCACCGGCGGCAAGGA
Source organism: Pseudomonadota bacterium (assembly GCA_023436025.1). Taxonomy (GTDB): domain Bacteria; phylum Pseudomonadota; class Gammaproteobacteria; order Burkholderiales; family Burkholderiaceae_C; genus Ramlibacter. Next base: position 6,475 of record JAEZKX010000034.1, read on the forward strand.
GACGGTGATGCGCATGCGCGAAGGGCGCACCCGGGTGGCGCTCAACGGCCACGGCGCGCCCACCGCGGCCTTCGTGCGCGACGGCGCCTGGTCCAACCCGTCCGAGGCCTGCGCGGCCGAGATCGGCAAGGCCGTCGGCGCCCAGGGCCTGGCGGCGTTCAATGCCGAGGCCGCCGCGACCAGGCTGATGGGCGACAGCATCTACACCAACCCCATGATGCTGGGCTTCGCCTGGCAGAAGGGCTGGGTGCCGCTCGCGCGCGCCTCCATCCTGCGCGCCATCGAACTCAATGCGGTGGCGGTGGAAGCCAACAAGGCGGCCTTCGAGTGGGGCCGGCAGGCCGCGCACGACCCGGCCCGCGTCGAGTCGCTGCTGGCGCCGGCCCAGGTGATCGCCTTCAAGAAGCGCGAGACGCTGGAATCGCTGGTGGCGCGCCGCGTCGACTTCCTCACCGCCTACCAGGACGCGGGCTACGCCCGCCGCTACGCCGAGGTGGTCGAGCGCGTGCGTGCCGCCGAGGCGCCGCTGGGCCGGACCACGCTGGCCGAGGCGGTGGCGCACGGCCTGTTCAAGCTGATGGCGTACAAGGATGAATACGAAGTCGCGCGGCTGCACGCCGACACCGGCTTCCGCGAGAAGGTGGCCGGGCAGTTCGAGGGCGACTTCCGCATCCACTACCACCTGGCGCCGCCGGCGTTGTCCAGGCACGACGACCAGGGCCGCCTGGTCAAGCGCAAGTTCGGCCCGGGCACCATCCACCTGTTCCGGCTGTTGGCCAGGTTCAAGGGCCTGCGCGGCACGGCACTGGATGTCTTCGGCCGCACCGAGGAGCGCCGCACCGAGCGGGCGCTGATCGAGGAATACCGCCAGACGGTCGACACCCTGCTGCAGCGGCTGGACGCCGGCAACCACGCGCTGGCGGTGGAGATCGCGCGCCTGCCCGAGCAGATCAAGGGCTACGGCCATGTGAAGGCGCGCAACCTCGCGGCGGTGCGGCCGCGCTGGCAGGCGCTGCTGGCCCAGTGGGCCGAGGGCGCGCCGCAGCGCAAGGC
>JAEZKX010000276.1 GCA_023436025.1 Pseudomonadota bacterium
CCCCGGGGCGGCGCTGCCGATGCGGGCGCGGCCACGTGCAACGGTCCGGCCGCGGCTGGGGCTGTCGCGGGGGATGCCGGCAGCGCGGGAATCACAGGCGATTTGAAGATCGCCTGCGGCTTGGCTATGGCCATGGCCGGAGCCGGAGCCGGAGCCGGAGCCGGCGCCGGAGCCGACACGCGCGGCTTGGCGCCGGGCAGGTCCGAGGCCGGACCGGCGATCACGATGGTGCGGCCGCTGCTGGTGGACGCGGTGGGCGGCGGTGCCGAGGCTGGGTCCGCCTGCGCCACCGCCGGCATGCTGACGGTGGGCTCGCCGCGGCGACGCGCGCCGGCCCAGCGGTCGAATGCATCGGTGGCGGCGAAGGCTGCCTGCGGCACGCGGGCCAGACCGCGCTCGCGGAAGGCGGCGCGCTGGCCGGAGCGCATCTCCTGTGCCTCGCCGCGCTCGCCGTAGACCACGCCGCTGCCCGAGAGCACCACCACCCGCGTGACGCCGCGCCGCACATCGACGTCGATGCGGAAGTCGCCCGCCTGGCGGGCTCGGAAGGCGAGGTTGGGGGTGCCGACCTCGAAGCTGTCGCCCGGGCTCAGGTGCGTCACGGTCAGCACCGCGCTGCCCTGCGTGAGGCTCAATTGCGTCGCGTTGTCGCTGATGTTCTCCAGTACCAGCTGGGTCTGGCTGTCCACGCGCACCGCGTGTCCACCGGCCTGCAGTTCGGCGCGCGAACCACGGTCGGTCCAGAGCCGATCGCCGCGCTTGAGAACGCGCCGCGGCTGAACCTCGTGCCATTCGGTGTCGCCGGACGGCGACCAGGCCACCGGCCCTTCCGTGTGCTGCAGGTGGGCCGCCGGCACCGACACCACCTCCTGGCCGAGCGCCGCGGCGCTCCACAGCACCAGCGCGCAGGCGGCGCCGCGGCCCCACCGGTGCGCGGACACCCCCATGGTCCCTCGGTCGATCGTCTTCATCCGCGGATGAACGCATGAGCCGCACGCGAAGTGGGAAAAGCGTGTGTAAAGGTGGGGCGTTCGAGGGTTCACCCCCGCATCGCTGCGTGAATTTTTCGCGCGCCCGTCCGTTCGGCTGGTCAACCGTACGAGCGGGTTTGCTCTGCTGTAGGTGGCTCCCTACGCGAGGCTCTGCGGTCGCCCGTTACCATCGGCGCCATGGCGCACATGCCCCATTGGTACCGCACGGTCAGCCACCAGAGCAAGGCACCCCTGCGCTGGGCGGCGGCGTGGGCGCGCATCATGTTCTTCGGCGCCGTGATGCTGGTGCGCGGGCTGTCCCCCGCGAGCTACGGCCCCGAGACGCGCTACAACCTGGCCCGCCACGCCTACCTCGACACCGCGCCCATCCTCGGCTGGTTCACGGTGCTGATCGCGCTGTTCACGATCATCGTCACGCGCATCGTCGTGACCACGGCCACCAACTACGGGCTGTCGCAGTACGCGCTGGAGCTGGTGGTGCGCGTGCTGATCCTCGAAGTGATCCCGCTGACCGCGGCGCTGTTCGTGGCGCTGCGCGGCACCATCCCGAGCGGCGCGGCGCTGGTGGAGATGCGCCGCATCGGCTACTTCCACACCCTGCGCCAGCAGCGCCTGGACCCGATCTCGGTGGAGGTGCTGCCCAGGCTGCTGGCCGGCGTGTTCGCCACGGTGACACTGACCTCGCTCAGCTGCATCGTCGCCGGCATCGTCGCCTACCTGGCGGTCTTTGGCTTCACCCTGGCCGGCGAGGTGGGCTACACCCACATGGTGGGCCGCGTGTTCTCGCCGATGTTCACCTTCATCTTCGTGCTGAAGACGCTGTTCTTCTCGCTCGCCGTGTCGCTGATCCCCATGGCGTCGGGCCTCAACAATGTCGACAGCGACGGCTCCCGCGAGAGCGCGGCGCTGCAGGGCCTGGTGCGCATGTTCGGCGTGCTGCTGGTGCTGGAGGCCCTCTCCCTGGTGGGCAACTACTTGTGACCATGCCGGATACCAATTCGCCCGAACCGACTCCCCCGCCCCAGCCCGAGACACCGGTGCTGAAGTCGGAGCCGTCGGCCAAGCGCCGCCAGGTGCGCAACCTGGAGATGAAGGCCATCTTGCTGCTGGCATTCACCGCGGCGCTGATCGTCAGTTCGGCGCTGTACCTGATGCGCGCGCGTGGCTACTTCGAGCCCAAGCAGAAGCTGGTGCTGGTCACCGACAACGCCGAAGGCGTGGTGGCGGGCATGGACCTGACCTTCTCGGGCTTTCCCATCGGCACGGTGCAGCGGGTGGAGCTGGGCGAGAAGGGCAACGTGCTGATCCACATCGACGTGCGCCGCCGCGACGCCAAGTGGCTGCGCACCTCCAGCGTGTTCACGCTGGTGCGCGGCCTGCTGGGCGGGCCGCAACTGCGCGCCTACAGCGGGGTGCTGAGCGATCCGCCACTGCCCGACGACGCGGAGCGGCCTGTGCTGCGCGGCGACTTCAACGAGGAGCTCGGGCGGGTGATCGGCGCCGCCCGCGACGTGCTCGACAACCTCAATGACATCACGGCCCAGAACTCCGAGCTGAACCGCTCGATGGCCAACCTGCAGACCTTCACCCAGAAGCTGCAGAGCCGCCAGGGCGCGCTGCACGCGATCTTCGGCAACGAGGCCGACGCCCGCAAGATGGTGGAGACCATCGAGCGCGCCAACGCGGCGCTGGCGCGCGTCGAGAGCCTGGTGGGCAATGCCGACCGCATGGTGGTGAACGCCGACCGCCAGGTGTTCGGCCAGGACGGTCTGGCCACGGACGCGCGGGCTGCGGTGCGCCAGGCCCAGGCCCTTCTGCAGGATGTGCGCGGCAGCCTGCAGCGCGTCGACGGCGTGTTGAAGGAGGCCCAGGGCGCGGCCGCCAACGTGCGCACCGCCACCGACGACCTCGGCAGCCTGCGCAGCGACGTCGATGCCAACCTGCGCAAGATCGAGGACCTCATCAACGACCTGAATCGCAAGTTCCCCTTCGCCAAGGAGCGCGAGGTGCAGCTGCCATGAGGCGCGCCACCGCGACCCTGGTGGCGGCGCTGGCGGCGCTGGCGGCGCTGCTGCTGGCCGCCTGCGGCAACAAGCCTCGCCAGCCGGACTGGCTGGTCAATGCCGACAGCGCGCAGGAGCGCTACGAGCGTGCCTACCTGTCCGGTCTCGACCGCGTGGCCAGCGCGGAGTTCACGCGCCTGCGCCGCGATGTCTCCAGCACCGCGCAGCCGGCGCTGGTGGCGCGCGCCGAGCTCACGCGCTGCGCGATGCAGGTGGCCAGCCTCGACTTCGCGCCCTGCACCGGCTTCGAGCCGCTGCGCCCCGACGTGCCGGAGGCCGAACGCGCCTATGCCGATTTCCTGGCCGGGCGGCTGGCGCCGCAGCAGGCGGCGGCCCTGCCGCCGCAGTACCGCGGGATCGGTGGCGGCGCCGGCGGCGCGGCGGCGCTCCAGGGC
>JAEZKX010000303.1 GCA_023436025.1 Pseudomonadota bacterium
CGGGGGCCAAACCGCCCGGGGGGGCCTACGCCCACGTTGACGCCGGCGGCCAGCAGCTCGGGCACGCGCGTCATGCCGCGCCGCTTGGGGTAGGTGTCGTGGCGACCCTGCAGGGTGATGTTGATCAGCGGGTTGGCCACCACGCTCACGCCGCTCTCGGCGATCAGCGGCAGCAGCTTGCTGACGTAGTAGTTGTCCATGCTGTGCATGGAGGTGCAGTGGCTGCCGTTGACGCGGCCCTGCAGGCCCAGGCGCTGGGTCTCGTACGCCAGTGATTCGATGTGGCGCGACATCGGATCGTCGGTCTCGTCGCAGTGCATGTCCACCAGCTTGCCGCGTTCGGCCGCGGTCTCGCACAGCAGCCTGACGCTGGCGGCGCCGTCGGCCATGGTGCGTTCGAAGTGCGGAATGCCGCCGACGATGTCGACGCCGAGGTCCAGCGCGCGCTTCAGGTTGTCGATGCCGCCCTTGGTGCGCAGCACGCCGTCCTGCGGGAAGGCCACCAGCTGCAGGTCGAGGTAGCCGGCCACGCGCTTCTTCACTTCCAGCATCGCCTCCACCGGCAGCAGGCTCGGGTCGCTGGTGTCGACATGGCTGCGGATGGCCAGCAGGCCGCGCGCCACCGCCCAGTCGCAATAGGCCAGCGCACGCCGGATCATGTCCTCGGCCTTCAGCTGCGGCTTGAGCTCGCCCCACACGGCGATGCCTTCCAGCAGGGTGCCGCTCTCGTTGACGCGCGGCAGGCCGTAGCTGAGGGTGGCGTCCATGTGGAAGTGCGGATCGCAGAAGTGCGGCGCCAGCAGCTGGCCGCCGGCGTCGACGGTCTCGCGTGCGGGCGCCTGCAGGCCGGGGGCCACTTCGGCAATGCGGCCGCCCTGCACGGCGACGCACAGGCCGGTGCGGCCGTCGGGCAGGGTGGCGTTGGTGATCAGGAGGTCGAGCATGGCGGAGTCCAGGTGCGGCGTATCGTCGAAAATAGCGGATTGTGCGGCGTGTTCCAGCCGCTGCGTCCTTGCGTGGAGACCCGATGCCCGTTGCCCTCACGGTGTGCCTGCTGACCTTCAATTCCGAGCGCCTGCTCGAAGCCTGCGTGCAGGCGCTGCTGCCGCTGGCGGACGAGTGGGTCGTGGTGGATTCGGGCAGCACCGACGGCACGCTGGACATCCTGCGGCGCTTCGGCATCACCCCGGTGCAGCGGGCCTACAAGAGCCATTCCGACCAGATGAATTTCGCGGCCTCGCTGGCGACCCACGATTGGGTGCTGTGCATGGACAGCGACGAGATCATCGACGAGGCCACCCGCCAGGGCGTGCAGGCGCTCAAGGACGGTGGCCTGGCGGATCCGACGCGGGCCTGGCGCATCAGCCGCCACTGGGTGGTGCTGGGGCAGGAAGTGCATGCGATCTACCCGGTGAGCTCGCCCGACTACCCGGTGCGGATGTTCCACCGCCGGCACGCCCGCTTCAACGACGCGCCGGTCGACGACAAGGTCGAGGGCTTCGCCTCGACCGAGGTGATCCGCGGGCGGGTGCACCACGACACCTTCTACTCGGTGCACGAGGTGTTCCAGAAGGTCAACACCTACACCACGCGCGCGGTGAAGTACCGCCAGTTCTCGCCCTCGCTGGCCAAGGCGCTGCTCAGCCCGTGGGCGGCCCTGGGCAAGTGGTACCTGCTCAAGGGCGGCTGGAAGGATGGGCGGGTCGGCGTGGTGGGCGGCGCCTATGCCTTCCTCTACACCTTCCTGAAGTACTTCAAGGCCTGGTACGCCATGCGGGAGGCCAAGGCCGGCGAAGGCCTTCATCGCTCGCCCTTGCGGTAGGGCTTCATCAGCGCCTGCGGGTAGGCCGCGCGCCGCGCCACCACCACCAGCGCCAGGATCGACAGCGCGTACGGCAGCATCAGGTAGACCTGGTAGGGCAGCACGGCGTCGCCCGACTGCTGCAGGCGCAGCTGCAATGCGTCGAAGAAGGCGAACAGCAGGGCGCCCAGCAGCGCCTTGCCGGGCCGCCACGAGGCGAACACCACCAGCGCGATGCAGATCCAGCCGCGGCCGTTGACCATGTTGAAGAAGAAGGCGTCGAAGGCCGCCAGCGTGAGGAAGGCGCCCGCCACGCCCATCAGCGCCGAGCCGCCGATCACCGCCGCGCTGCGCGCCGCCAGCACCGAGATGCCCTGGCTCTCGGCGGCTTGCGGGTTCTCGCCCACCATGCGCAAGGCCAGGCCGGCCGGCGTACGGTAGAGGAACCAGGCGATGGCGGGCACCAGCAGCAGCGCCATCAGCGTCAATGGTGTCTGCGCCGACAGGATGGGGATGCCCAGGTCCTGCATGGTCGCGAAGGGCTTCACCGTGGGCGGCGTGTTCACCTTGGGAAAGCTCACGCGGTAGGCGTAGTAGCTCAGCGCCGTGGCCAGCAGGGTGATGCCCAGGCCGGACACGTGCTGCGACAGCGCCAGTCCCACCGTGAGGAAGGCATGGAGCGCGCCGAGGATGGCCCCGGTTCCCGCGGCCACCGCGACGCCGGCCCACAGGGGCAGGCCGGAATACACGGCCAGCCAGCCGGTGAAGGCGCCGGCCACCATGATGCCTTCGATGCCCAGGTTGAGCACGCCGGCGCGCTCGCACAGCAGCACGCCCAGCGTGCCCAGGATCAGCGGGGTGGCGATGCGCAGCACGGCCACCCACAGCGACTGGGTGGCGAGGAGGTCGAGGAGTTCAGACATGGAAATCGCGCAGGACGGGCGCGCGCAGCATGCGCACCGTACGGCCGTGGATGATGCGACCGGCTAGGGTGTGCTCGCCCAGCGAGCGCACCGTGCGGCCGTGGAGGGTGCGCCCGCTGCGCGAGCCCACCCTCGGGGAACGGGGCGAGGAACGCATGCTCATCGCCACCGCACCCGGTATTGCGCCAGCAGCGCCGCCACCAGCACCGAGATCAGCGAGGCCGCCACGATCACGTCGGCGATGTAGGTGGGCACGCCGACCACCCGGCTCATGCTGTCGGCCCCCACCAGCATGCCGGCGACGAAGACCGCGGCGGCGAGCAAGGCCAGCGGGTGCAGGGCGGCCAGCATGGCGATGACGATGCCGGTGTAGCCGTACCCGGGCGACATGTCGAGCGTGACGTAGCTGGTGCGCCCGGCCACTTCGATCGCCCCGGCCAGCCCGGCCAGCGCGCCCGAAAGCAGCGCCACGCACAGCAGGGTGCGCAGCGGCGGCACGCCGGCGAAGGCGGCGGCGCGCGGGTTGGCGCCCAGCGCGCGCACGTCGAAGCCGAACACGGTGTACTTGAACAGCGCCCACAGCAGCACCGCCAGCACGATGGCGATCAGCAGCCCGGTGTGCACCCGGGCCCCCTGCACCAGCCGGCCCAGTTCCAGCTCGCCCTGCAGCGCCACGCTCTGGGGCCAGCCCATGGCGGTCGGGTCCTTCATGGGGCCGTCCAGCAGGGCCGAGACGGCCAGCAGCATGATGAAGTTGAGCAGCAGCGTGGTGACGACCTCGTCGACGCCCAGCCTGGCCTTCAACCAGGCGGGTCCGAGCAGGAGCAGGGCGCCCGCCAGCGCCGCGGCCAGCATCATGCCGACGAACAGCAGCGCATGCGGCGCGGCGAGGCCGCTGCCATCGTGCATGCCGCCCACGGCCACCGCGGCCAGCGCGCCGGCATAGAGCTGGCCTTCCGCGCCGATGTTGAACAGGCGCGCCTTGAAGGCCACCGCCGCGGCCAGCCCGGTGAGGATCAGCGGCGTGGCGCGGGTGAGCGTCTCGGTCCAGGCGAAGACCGAGCCGAAGCCGCCCTGGAGGATGGCCGCGAAGGTGGGCGCCACCGGCGCGCCGGCCCACAGCACCAGCAGCGAGCTCACCAGCAGCGTGAAGGCCACCGCGCCTATGGGCGCGATGGCGAGGGCGGCGGGGGAGACGGCGGAACGTTTCTCGAGCCTCATGCCGGCACGCTCCCGGCCATGGCCAGCCCGATCTGCTCGCGCGTCCAGTCCGCGGCCGCCCGGGTCGGGGTCAGCCGGCCGCCGTGGATCACCGCGATGCGGTCGCCCAGCGCCAGCACCTCGTCGAGGTCGTCGGAGATCAGCAGCACGGCCGCGCCGCGGTCGCGCGCGGCCAGCAGCTGCGCCTGCACATAGGCGACGGCGCCGACGTCGAGGCCCCAGGTCGGCTGGTGCGCCACGATCAGGCGCGGCGTGGCGCCGTCGGGCGCCAGCAGGGCCCGGCCCAGGATCAATTTCTGCATGTTGCCGCCCGACAGCGAGCGCGCCGGGATGTCGAGTCCGCCGCCGCGCACGTCGAAAGCCTGTTCGATGGCGCGGGCATGGGCGCGCGCCGCCTTGCGCCGCACCAGCGGCCCGCGCCGGAAGGTGGGGCTGCGCAGGCGCTCGGATACCGCGTTCTCCCACACCGGCAGGTCGCCGACCACGCCGGTGCCGTGCCGGTCTTCGGGAATGCGGGCCACGCCCTGGCGCACCAGCCAGGCGGGCGAGGCCAGGAGGGGCGTGCCGCCGAGC
>JAEZKX010000336.1 GCA_023436025.1 Pseudomonadota bacterium
GCCTTCCCCCCCGTGCCCTTGCGCGTGGTGACGGGCGGCCTCACGCCGCGCGCGGCCCAGGTCTCGCCGGCGCAGGAAGGCGCCAAACGGGCGCACCAGGACGAACTGGCGCGCCTGTCACCGCAGGGCGGCCAGGTGCTGGCGCAGGGCAGCGGGCACTTCCCGCAATGGTCGCAGCCGGAACTCGTGCTGGAGGTGATGCGCGAACTGCGCAGCGCCGCCTGCCGCGGCTGACAGGCGCCTCAGGCGCCTCAGGCGCCGTGGCACTTCTTGTACTTCTTGCCGCTGCCGCAGGGGCAGGGGTCGTTGCGCCCGGGCTCGGCCGGCTTGCGCACGGGCGCCACGCGCTCGCCCAGGCTGCGCCACAGCTGGCGCAGCGAGTACACCGCCCAGATGCCGGCGCCGACCGCGTCCAGGCGCGCCTCGCTGACGCTGGGCGGCCCGTCCTCGCTGTACATGGAAAGCGCTGGCTTGCCGGTGTCGTCCTCGGTGAGGGCGACGATGTCCTCCAGCGCGGTCTCCAGCATGTCCGCTGCGTCGCGGTCGCGGGGCGCTTCCCATTCCTGCGGCCAGCTCTCCACGGCGTACATGAAGCCCAGCGCCCACACCTGGGCGTAGGCCGGCACGTTGTCGAGGTCGCCTTCGGTGCGCTCCTCGGGTGGCAGCGACAGGATGGCTCCGCGCGTGTCGAGCGCCTCGGGATGGTAGGTGCGTTCGTCTTCCAGCAGTTCCACCGGCTGGTCGAGCGCGAGTGCGATTTCCTGCCAGCGGCGCCGCCAGCGCCAGACGAACTCCATGTGCTCCATGGGGCGGAAATCCTCGCCCAGCAGCACGGGCCAGTATTCCTCCGGCGGGATCTCGCGGCGCATGCAGACCAGCGCGACCAGGAAGCCCTCGCAGAACTCCCATTGCGGGATCTCGTCATCGTGCTCGCGCAGCAGGTCGAGCTCGGCGTCGAGCGCATCGAAGTCCTCGGGCGTCAGCGGGGCGGCTGGTTCGGTGGGGGCGGTGGTCAAGGCAAGTGTCCGTACTGCGGGAGATGCGCGCATTATCCGCACGCGGGCCGGGTTGGCCGCGCGACGATGGCCGCACGGTTGCGGCCCGGCTTGCTGCGCGGCTTTGGCTGTGCGGCGCCCAGATGTCGCATCGTTGCCGGCGGAGACAGCTTCAGGACTTCTGCCGGCCCTGAAGGGCCTGCCCGCCGCCGAAGCTGATCTGCTCGGGCGCCGCGCCGCCCGCGGTGATGCGGACGGCGCAGTACTTCAGCTCGGGGATTTTCGCCACGGGGTCGAGCGCGTCGTTGGTGACGCGGTTGATGGCCGCCTCGTAGTAGCAGAAGGGCACGAACACCGCACCGCGCGGCGAGTTCTCGTCGGCGCGGCCATACAGCGTGACCTCGCCGCGGCGCGACGCGATGGTCAGCAGGCCGCCGGGCTGGACCCCCAATTCCTGCAGGTCCTGCGGATGCACCAGGGCCACCGGCTCCGGCTCGATCGCATCGAGCACGGTCGCGCGCCGCGTCATGCTGCCGGTGTGCCAGTGCTCCAGCTGGCGGCCCGTGATCAGCACCATCGGGTACTCCGCATCCGGCCGCTCCGCCGCCGGCACGATGTCCGCCGGTACGAAGCGCGCCTTGCCGCCCTCGCGCGGGAAGTCGCGCGTGAACACCACCGGCTCGCCCGGCGCGTCTTCGGTGGGGCAGGGGTAGGTGACGGCATGCTCGCTTTGCAGGCGCTCCCAGGTGATGCCGGCGATGCTGGGCATGGTGTGCCGCATCTCGTCGAAGACCTCGGCGACGCTGCCGTAGTCCCAGGCGAGACCGATGCGACGCGCCAGTTCCGCGATGATCCACAGGTCCTGGCGCGCATCGCCGGGCGGGGCAATGGCCTGGCGGCCCAGCTGCACCAGGCGGTCGGTGTTGGTGAAGGTTCCGGTCTTCTCCGGGAAGGCGCTGGCCGGCAGCACCACGTCGGCGAGCGCGGCCGTCTCGGTCAGGAAGATGTCCTGCACCACCAGGTGGTCCAGCCGGGCGAGCATCTCGCGCGCGTGGTTGGCGTCGGGGTCGGACATCGCAGGGTTCTCGCCCATGACGTACATGCCCCTGACCTCGCCTTCGCCGATGGCGTGCATCACCTCCACCACCGTCAGGCCCGGCTGGGCGTCGAGCGTGCCGGGGGCCAGTTTCCAGGCGGCCTCGAAGCGCTCGCGCGTCGCCGGCTCGGTGACCCGCTGGTAGTCGGGGAACATCATGGGGATCAGGCCGGCGTCCGAGGCGCCCTGCACGTTGTTCTGCCCGCGCAGCGGATGCAGGCCGGTGCCCGGCCGGCCGATCTGCCCGGTGAGCAGCGCCAGGGCGATCAGGCAGCGCGCGTTGTCGGTGCCGTGCACATGCTGCGACACGCCCATGCCCCACAGGATCATCGATCCCCTGGACGTGGCGTAGGCGCGCGCCACCTCGCGCAGCGTCTCGGCGGGAATGCCGCACACGGGCGCCATCTCGTCGGGGCTGTAGCCCAGCAGGTTCTTCCTCAGCTCCTCGAAGCCCATGGTGCGCGATTCGATGAACGCGCGGTCGGCCAGGCCCTCGTGGACGATGACATGCATCAGCGCATTGAGCATGGCGACGTCGGTATCGGGCTTGAACTGCAGGTGGCGCCACGCATGCCGCGTCAGGTCCGACTTGCGCGGATCCATCACCACCAGCCGGGTGCCGTTCTTCGCGGCGTTCTTCATCCAGGTGGCCGCCACCGGGTGGTTGACCGTTGGATTGGCGCCGATCACCACCACGACCTCGGCCTGCGTCACGTCCATCACCGGGTTGGAGACCGCGCCCGAGCCGATGCCCTCCAGCAGCGCCGCCACCGAGGACGCATGGCACAGGCGGGTGCAGTGGTCGACGTTGTTGCTGCCGAAGCCGGTGCGCACCAGCTTCTGGAACAGGTAGGCTTCCTCGTTGCTGCCCTTGGCGGAGCCGAATCCCGCCAGCGACCGGGGGCCGTGCGTGTCGCGGATGGTGCGCAGGGCGGATGCGGCGAGGTCCAGTGCCTCTTCCCAGCTCGCCTCGCGGAACACCTCCAGCATGCGTTCGGGGTCCAGCGTGGCATGTGGCAGCTTGGGCGCGTCGGCGCGGCGGATCAGGGGCTTCGTCAGGCGCTGCGGGTGGTGGGCATAGTCGAAGCCGTAGCGGCCCTTGACGCACAGCCGGCCATGGTTGGCGGGGCCGTCGCGGCCCTCGACGTAGAGGATCTTCTCGTCCTTCACGTGGTAGGTGAGCTGGCAGCCCACGCCGCAGTAGGGGCAGACCGAAGCGACCTGCCGATCAGGCACGGGCAGGGCGGCATCGCGCGCCGGCATCAGCGCGCCGGTGGGGCAGGCCTGCACGCATTCGCCGCAGGCCACGCAGGTGGACGTCCCCAGGGCATCGTCCATGTCGAAGACGATCCTGGCGTCCTCGCCGCGCAAGGCCAGGCCGATCACGTCGTTGACCTGTTCGTCGCGGCAGGCGCGCAGGCAGCGGGTGCACTGGATGCAGGCGTCGAGATGGACGGCGATGGCCGGGTGCGTGAGGTCGGGGCCGACCTGGCCGCGCGCCGGAAAGCGCGGCCGGCCCAGGCCGACCTGGCGCGACCAGCGGTCCAGCTCGTTGTTGCGCGTGTAGTCCGCCTCCGGCATGTCCGACTGCAGCAGCTCCAGCACCATCTTCTGCGCCGCCGCGGCGCGCGGGCTGGCGCTTTGCACCTCCATGCCTTCGGCGGGCGCGCGGCAGCAACTGGGCGCCAGCACGCGCTCGCCCTTGATTTCGACCATGCAGGCGCGGCAATTGCCGGCGGTGTCGAGCCCGCTCTTGTGGCAAAGCCGGGGAATCGCCACGCCCGCCCGGTCCGCCACCTGCAGGATGGTTTCGTTGGCACTGGCCACCACCTCGCGCCCATCGAGCTTGAAGCGCACGAGGGGGGCTTCCATGCGGGCCATTTCAGCGCGGGTGACGGCGTTCATTGTCTTTCCTTCAGTCAGGAACAACCGGACGCAAAAGTCGCCAAAGCTTTCGCGAAAGTCGCAAAAGGACTTCCCTTTCAATTGGCTGTTCTTCTTGCGCCTTTTGCGGGCCCTTTGCGACTTTTGCTTCCGGCTGTTGGGTATTCAGCCCAGCTCATGCGGGAAGTACTTCACCACGCAATCCACAGGGTTGGGGGCGGCCTGGCCCAGGCCGCAGATGGAGGCGTCGCGCATCACCTGCGACAGTTCGCCGAGCAGCGGCAGGTTCCACGTGGGAGCCTCGATCAGCGCCAGCGCCTTCGCCGTGCCCGCGCGGCAGGGCGTGCACTGGCCGCAGGACTCTTGCTTGAAGAAGCGCATCAGGTTGCGGGCGGCGGCGACGGCGCTGTCCCGCTCCGACAGCACCACGATGGCGGCGGAGCCGATGAAGCTGCCATGGGGCTGCAGGGTGTCGAAGTCCAGCGGCACGTCGTTCAGCCGTGCCGGCAGGATGCCGCCCGAGGCGCCGCCTGGCAGGTAGGCGTAGAAGGTGTGGCCGTCCTGCATGCCGCCGCAGTACCCGTCGATCAGCTCCTGGACGGTGATTCCGGCCGGCGCCAGCTTGACGCCAGGCTCTCGCACCCGGCCCGAGACCGAGAAGGAGCGCAGTCCCTTGCGGCCGTTGGCGCCCTTGCTGGTGAACCAGTCGGCGCCGTTCTCCAGAAGCTCGCGCACCCAGTAGAGCGTCTCGAAGTTGTGCTCCAGCGTCGGCCGCCCGAACAGGCCCACCTGCGCCACGTAGGGCGGCCGCAGCCGCGGCATGCCGCGCCTGCCTTCGAGCGATTCGATCATGGCCGACTCTTCGCCGCAGATGTAGGCGCCGGCGCCGCGCCGCAGCTCGATGCGCGGCAGACCCGCCGAGGGCGGATCCTGTGCCAGGCGGGCCAGCTCCTGCTGCAGCAGGCCGCGGCAGCCGTGGTACTCGTCGCGCAGGTAGATGTAGATCGCCTCCACGCCCACCGCCCAGGCGGCCACCAGCATGCCTTCGAGGAAGCGGTGCGGGTCGCGCTCCAGGTACACGCGGTCCTTGAAGGTGCCCGGCTCGCCCTCGTCGATGTTGACGGCCATCAGCCGCGGCGCCGGCTCCGCGCGCACGATGCGCCACTTGCGGCCGGTGGGGAAGCCCGCACCGCCCAGGCCGCGCAAGCCGGTCGCCTCCAGCGTAGCGATCACTGATTCGGCGTCGCGCTCGCCCTGCAGGCACTGTTCCAGCAGCCGGTAGCCGCCGGCCGCGCGGTACTGCGACAGGCCGATGTAGCCCTCGGGCTCGTGGTGCACAGCGCCTTCGCCGACGGTGTCCACCACGCGCCGTGCCGTGGCGCAGGGCACGGGATTCTGGCCCACCACCACCGCCGGGGCCTGCTCGCAGCGCCCCACGCAGGGCGCCGGGATCACCCGCACCTCGCGCCCCAGCAGCGCCGGCAGCGTCTGCAGCAGCTGCTGCGCGCCGGCCAGCTCGCACGGCAGGCCGTCGCACACCCGCACCGTCAGGCCAGGCGGCGCCTCCTCGCCTTCCTTGACGATGTCGAAGTGGTGGTAGAAGGAGGCGACCTCGTAGACCTCCGACTGCGCCAGCCCCATCTCCTGCGCCAGGGCCGCCAGGTGCGCCGCCGCAAGGTGGCCAAAGTGGTCCTGCAACCGGTGCAGGTGCTCGATCAGCAGGTCGCTCTGGCGCGGGGCATCGCCCAGCAGCTGGCGGACCTCCGCCAGGGCCTGCGCGTCCGGCTGGCGGCCCTTGGGCCGTGCGCGCCTGAGGTTGCGCAGCGGCGCGCTGGCCGCCGCGATGGGGATGATGCGCTTGGCCACGCGCTCACAGCAGTCCGGCGGCCCGGGCCCACTGGTACTTGGCGCCCAGCACCTCCACCGGCAGCTCCGTGGAGTAGGCATAGGCGGGAATGCCGTTCTCGTACAGGTACTGCGCGGCCTCCTCCACCTCGACGTCGCCGGCGAGCGAGGCGACCACCGGCTTGACCTTGCCCTTTTCCTTCATCTCGTTGATCACCTGCACCATGTTGCGGGCGAACACCATGGGCGGCGTCACGATGGTGTGCCAGTAGCCGAGGATGAGCGCATGGATGCGGTCGTCCTCCAGGCCGAGCTTCACCGTGTTCATGTAGGTGATGGGCGGCTCGCCGCCGGTGATGTCGACCGGGTTGCCGGCGGCGCCGAAGGGTGGGATGAACTTGCGGAAGGCGGCGTCGAGGTCTTCGGGCATGGGCTTGAGCAACTTCAGGCCGTTGTCGACGCAGGCGTCCGACAGCAGCACGCCGGAGCCGCCGGCGCCGGTGATGATGACGACGTTCTCGCCCTTGGGCGCGGGCAGGATGGGGACGCCGCGCGACAGCTCCAGCATCTGGCGCAGGCTGCGCGCGCGGATCACGCCGGATTGGTGCAGCACGTCCTCGTAGATCTTGTCGGTGCCGGCCACGGCGCCGGTGTGCGAGGCGGCGGCTGCCGCCCCCATGGCCGTGCGGCCGGCCTTGAGCATGATCACCGGTTTCTTCTTCGACACGCGCCTGGCCACCTCGGCGAAGGCACGGCCGTCCTTCAGGTCTTCGGCGTGCTGCGCGATCACCTTGGTGTTGTCGTCCTGCTCGAAGAACAGCAGCAGGTCGTCCTCGTCGATGTCCGACTTGTTGCCCAGGCCCACGATGGCCGACACGCCCATCTTGGCGGAGCGCGAAAAGCCGATGATGGCCATGCCGATGCCGCCGGACTGGGAGCTCAGCGCCGTGGAGCCCTTGACGTCGTAGGCCGTGCAGAAGGTGGCGCACAGGTTGGCCGGCGTGTAGTAGAAGCCGTAGATGTTGGGCCCCATCAGGCGGATGCCGTACTCGCGTCCGATGCGCTGCAGTTCCTCCTGGCCTTCGATGTTGCCGGTTTCGCCGAAGCCCGAGGGGATCAGGATGGCGCCGGCGATCTTCTTCTCGCCGCATTCCTTGAGCGCGCCGGCGACCAGCGGCGCCGGGATGGCGAACACCGCCACGTCGATCTCGCCCGGCACGTCCTTCACGCTCTTGTACGCGGCCAGGCCCATGATCTCGCCGCCCTTGGGCGTGATCGGGTAGATCCTGCCCTGGTAGCCGCCGTTGATCAGGTTCTTCATCACCGAGTTGCCGATCTTGCCGACCTGGTCGGACGCGCCGATCACCGCCACCGCCTGGGGCTTCATGATGCGGTTCATGGCGGTGACCACGTCCTGCTCGTCGGGGCGGTGGCGGGGCGCCCGCGGCTGGAAATCCACCACGATGCGCACGTCGGCGGCGATGGCACCCTTGTCGCTGGCGAAGACCGGGTTGAGGTCCATCTCGGCGATCTCGGGGAAGTCGCTGACCAGCTGCGACACGCGCACGATGATGTCCTGCACGGCCTCGCGGTTGACCGCCTGGCCGCCGCGCACGCCCTTGAGCATCTCGCTGGCCTGGATGCCGTCGAGCATCGAGGCGGCGTCTTCCCGCGTGGCCGGGGCCAGGCGGAAGGTGACGTCCTTCAGCACTTCCACCAGCACGCCGCCCATGCCGAACGCCACCAGCTTGCCGAAGCTGTTGTCGGTCATGGCGCCGACGATGACTTCCTGGCCACCCTGGATCATCTGCTGGATCTGCACGCCGATGATGCTGGCGTTGGCCTTGTACTTCTTCGCGTTGGCCACGATCTGCTCGTAGGCCGTGGCGGCGGCGTCGGCGTTCTTCACGCCCACGATCACGCCACCGGCTTCGGTCTTGTGCAGGATGTCGGGCGAGACGATCTTCATCACCACGGGGAAGCCCATGGCGCCGGCCAGCCTGGCGGCCTCTGCGGCGCTGTCGGCCACGGCTTCCTGGGGCACGGGGATGCCGTAGGCCTCGCAGACCAGCTTGCCTTCCGGCGCCGTCAGCGCGTCGCGCCCGGCCTGCTTCACGGCGTCGAGGACGGCGCGCACCTTGGCTTTGTCACCTTCGAAGTTGGCCATGGGGTTCTCCTTGAAAAGGGGCTAGTGACTGGGGGCTGGGGGCGGGGGGCTAGGGAGGAAGCGTGGGGGATGTTTCCCTAGCCTCCAGCCTCTAGCCCCTCAAATAACCTTCGCCTCGCGCAACTCGGCGACCTGGTCGCGCGAGTAGCCCAGCTGGGCCAGCACTTCCTCGGTGTGCTCCCCCAGCAGGGGCGAGCGCAGGACCTCGGTCTGGCTGTCGGACAGCTTGATCGGGTTGCCGACGGAGAGGTACTTGCCGCGGGCGGGATGGTCGACCTCGACCACCGTGCCGGTGGCGCGCAACGACGGTTCCTCGGCGATCTCCTTCATCGACAGGATGGGGCCGCAGGGAATGTCGTACTGGTTGAGGATCTCCATCGCCTCGAACTTCGTCTTGGTCTTGGTCCACTCCTCGATGCGCGAGAAGATGGTCTTCAGGTGCGGCAGGCGGGCCTTGGGCGTGGCGTAGCTGGGGTCGGTGATCCAGCCTTCCTCGCCGATCACCTTGCAGATGGCGCCCCACACCGGCGCCTGCGTGATGAAGTAGATGTAGGCGTTGGGATCGGTCTGCCAGCCCTTGCACTTGAGGATCCAGCCGGGCTGGCCGCCGCCCGAGGCGTTGCCCGCGCGCGGCACGGCGTCGCCGAACTCGCTGTCGGGGTACTGCGGGTACTCCTGCAGCACGCCGGTGCGGTCCAGGCGCTGCTGGTCGCGCAGCTTCACGCGGCACAGGTTGAGCACGGCGTCCTGCATGGCGGCCAGCACGCGCTGGCCGCGGCCGGTGGTGTTGCGCTGGTAGAGCGCGGTGACGATGCCCAATGCCAGGTGCAGCCCGGTGCCGCTGTCGCCGATCTGCGCGCCGGTCACCAGCGGCGGGCCGTCGTCGAAGCCGGTGGTGGAGGCGGCGCCGCCGGCGCACTGCGCCACGTTCTCGTAGACCTTGCAGTCCTCGTAGGGGCCGGGGCCGAAGCCCTTGACCGAGGCGACGATCATGCGCGGGTTGATCTGCTGGATGCGTTCCCACGAGAAGCCCATGCGGTCGAGGGCGCCGGGCGCGAAGTTCTCCACCAGCACGTCGCACTGCTTGATCAGCTCGATCAGCACTTCCTTGCCCTTGGGACTCTTGGTGTCCAGGGTGATGGAGCGCTTGTTGTGGTTCAGCATCGTGAAGTAGAGGCTGTCCACGCCCTCGATGTCGCGCAGCTGCCCGCGGGTGGCGTCGCCTTCGCCCGCCTTCTCCACCTTGATCACGTCCGCGCCGAACCACGCCAGCAGCTGCGTGCAGGTCGGCCCGGATTGCACGTGCGTGAAGTCGAGGATCCTGACGCCGTCGAGTGCCTTGCCCATGTGGTGCCTTCCTATCGGGTTTCGGATTCGGTTCAGGAGCGGATGCTCCGCCTGCCGGTCAAGTCTTCTTCGCCGCCGCCGGATTGAGGCTGGTGATGCGCCCGCTTTCGGTGCCCGCGGTCTCGTCGATGCGCGCGTTGATCAGCGTGGGCCGGCGCGACTGCACGGCCTCGTCGATGGCCTTCTTCAGCTCCTCGGGCGTGGTCGCGCGCACGCCGACACCGCCGAAAGCTTCCATCATCAGTTCGTACTTCGCGTCCTTGACGAACACCGTGGGCGCCACTTCGGTGCCGCGCGGGTTGACGTCGGTGCCCTTGTAGATGCCGTTGTTGTTCATCACGACGATGCAGACCGGCAGGTTGTAGCGGCAGACGGTCTCGACCTCCATGCCGCTGAAGCCGAAGGCGGAATCGCCCTCGACGGCGATCACCTGCCGGCCGGTGACGGCCGCGGCGGCGATGGCGAAGCCCATGCCGATACCCATGATTCCCCAGGTGCCGACGTCCAGGCGTCTGCGCGGCTCGTACATGTCGACGATGGCGCGGGTGAAGTCCAGCGCGTTGGCGCCTTCGTTCACCAGGTAGGCGTCGGGGTTCTCCTTGACCGCGTCGCGCACCACCTTGAGCGCGCTGTGGAAGTTCATCACCGGCGGGTTCTTCGCCAGCGTCTCGGCCATGCGGGTGAGGTTCTTGTCCTTGCGTTCGGCGATGGCGGCCAGCCACTCGGATGGCGGCTTGGGGAAGCCGGATGCGATGGCCGCCTGGAGCGCTGCCATGCACGAGCCGATGTCGCCGACCACCGGCGCGGCGATGGCGACGTTGCTGTCCATCTCCGTCGGCGCGATGTCGACCTGGATGAACTGCTGGCGACCCCAGCCCCTGGCGTCAGCCGCACCCCAGGTCTTGCCCTTGCCATGCGACAGCAGCCAGTTCAGGCGTGCGCCCACCAGCATCACGACATCGGCTTCGGCCAGCACGTAGGAGCGCGCGGCGGAGGCCGACTGGGGATGGTTGTCCGGAAGCAGGCCCTTGGCCATGGACATCGGCAGGTAGGGCAGGCCGGTCTTCTCGATGAAGCCGCGGATCTCGGCGTCGGCCTGCGCGTAGGCGGCGCCCTTGCCGAGGATCACCAGCGGCTTCCTGGCCGCCTTGAGCAGGTCGACGGCGCGGTGCACGGCCTCGGGGGCGGGAATCTGCCGGGGCGCCGGATCGACGACCTTGATCAGCGACTGCCGGCCCGCATGGGCGTCGAGGGTCTGGGCGAACAGCTTGGCCGGCAGGTCGAGGTAGACGCCACCCGGGCGCCCGGACAGCGCCGCGCGGATGGCGCGGGCGATGCCGACGCCGATGTCCTCGGCATGCAGGACGCGGAAGGCCGCCTTGCACAGCGGCTTGGCGATTGCGAGCTGGTCCATCTCCTCGTAGTCGCCCTGCTGCAGGTCGACCACCTCGCGCTCGCTCGATCCCGAGACGAGGATCATGGGGAAGCAGTTGGTGGTGGCGTTGGCCAGGGCGGTGAGGCCATTGAGGAAGCCCGGCGCCGACACGGTGAAGCAGATGCCCGGCTTCTGCGTGATGAAGCCGGCGGCGGCGGCCGCGTTGCCGGCATGCTGCTCGTGGCGGAACGAAATGACCTTCATGCCCTCGGCCTGCGCCATTCGCAGGAAATCGGTGATGGGGATGCCGGGCAGGGCGAAGATCGTGTCGATGTCGTTCAGCTTGAGCGCCTCGATGACGAGGTGGAAGCCGTCGGTCTGTGCGCGTTCCTGCGTATCGGTGGTCATGGCGGGTCCAGCGAGGGAGTGCGATCTATGATAGGAATCGGCTTCGCGATTCGTTCTTGACCCCGGTCAATATTCCGAAAAATCCAGGCGGCCATGTCCACGATCGATCACCACCCTGAACGCAACGTGATTCGCGTTCAACTGGCGCAGAATATCGTGCTGAAAGGAATGGCGGCTGCGCAGATGGCGGAGCTGGAGCCGCACCTGGTGATCGTCGACTGCCAGAAGGGCGAGGCGCTGCTGCACCAGGGCGTGCACGAGATGGAGCAGTACTTCATCCTCGAAGGCGTGCTCAAGCGTGTGGTGAGCAACACCGAAGCCAAGGAGATGATCCTGCGCTTCGCCGAGGAGGGGCAGATCGAGACCAGCTACGCCGCCTGGCGCCTGGGCACGCCCGCTCCCTACAGCATCGTCTGCGTCACCCGCGCGCGCGTCGCCAAGCTGCCCCTGCGCGACTGGGTGGCCTTCATCGAGCGTCACACCGGCCTGAAGCAGGCCTTCGAGTACGAGGTGATGCACCTGATGAGCGAGGTGATGGCGCACACCATCACCCTGCACCTGCTCGACGCCCCGGGCCGCGTGAAGCGCTTCTTCCGCAAGCACGCCGAACTCACCGAACGCATTCCCAAGAAGGAGCTCGCCTCCTACCTCAACCTTTCCGCCGAAACGCTGAGCCGTTTGAAGCAGCGTGGGAAGATCTGAGAACCGGCGAGGGCGGACAGTCGAGAGACGGAAGGCCGGAAGTCGGACAGCCGGACGCAAAAGTCGCGAAGGTACGCAAAAGTCGCAAAAGAACAGCCGGTTGATGGATCCGGTGTGGTGGGGCGCTGCCACCCGATTGCTTGCGCCCGCTGCTGCTTTCAGCCTTTGCTTTCCTGCTTTTTGGCCTCATTCCCTTTTGCGTACTTTGCGTCGTTTTGCGCTTTTGCGTCCGGGTGTTCTTCCTCCGCCAGTCCACCCTCAATCCACCGGCTGCTCCTGCGTCATCGTCGGGGGCTTGGAGGTGCGCAGCCTGGAAAGGGCCTTGGAGATCAGGGGCCAGAACAGCATGAGCAGGGCCAGGGCGGTGATGGAGCCGACCAGGGCATTGGAGAACAGGATGGACAGCTCGCCCTGCGATAGCAGCATGGCCTGGCGGAAGGAGTCTTCGGCCTTGTCGCCCAGCACCAGGGCCAGCACCAGCGGCGCCAGCGGATAGTCGAGCTTCTTGAAGACGTAGCCCAGCACGCCGAACAGCATCATCAGCCAGATGTCCAGCATGGCCTGGTGCACCGTGTAGGCGCCGATCGCGCAGATCACGATGATCACCGGCGCGATGATGGCGAACGGAATGCGCAGGATGGAGGCGAACAGCGGCACCGTGGTCAGCACCACGATCAGCCCCGCGATGTTGCCAAGGTACATGCTGGCGATCAGGCCCCAGACGAAGTCCTTCTGCTCGGTGAACAGCAGCGGACCGGGCTGAAGGCCCCAGATCAGCAGCCCGCCCAGCAGCACCGCGGCGGTGGGCGAGCCGGGGATGCCCAGCGTCAGCATGGGCAGCAGGGCGCTGGTACCGGCGGCGTGCGCCGCGGTCTCGGGGGCCACCACGCCTTCCATCTGCCCGTTGCCGAACTTGTTGCCGTCCCTGGACATTTTCTTGGCCAGGCCATAGGACATGAAGGAGGCGGGCGTGGCGCCGCCGGGGGTGATGCCCATCCAGATGCCCACCAGCGCGCTGCGGATGGAGGTCACCCAGTATTGCGGCAGCTGGCGCCAGGTCTCCAACACCACCTTCGGGCTGATGCGCGCCGTCTTGCCGGAGAAGGCCAGTTTCTCCTCCATCGACAGCAGGATCTCGCCGACGCCGAACAGGCCGATGACGGCGATCAGGAAGTCGAATCCGCGCATCAGGTCGGGGAGGCCGAAGGTCAGGCGCAGTTGGCCGGTGACGGTGTCCATGCCCACCGCCGCCAGCCCGAAGCCGATGGCCATGGACGCCAGGATCTTGAAGGGCGAGCCCTTGCCCATGCCGACGAAGCTGCAGAAGGTGAGAAGGTAGACGGCGAAGAACTCCGGCGGGCCGAACTTCAGCGCGAAGCTGGCGACCAGCGGCGCCAGGAAGGTGATCATCACCACCGCGAGGAAGGCGCCGATGAAGGAGGAGGTGAAGGCCGTCGTCAGCGCCGCCCCGGCATGGCCGTTCTGCGCCATCGGGTAGCCGTCGAAGGTGGTCGCCACCGACCACGGCTCGCCCGGGATGTTGAACAGGATGGAGGTGATGGCGCCGCCGAACAGCGCGCCCCAGTAGATGCACGACAGCAGGATGATCGCCGAGGTCGGCGACATCGAGAAGGTCAGCGGCAGCAGGATGGCGACGCCGTTGGCGCCGCCCAGGCCGGGCAGCACGCCGATGAGCACGCCGAGGACGATGCCGACCAGCATCAGCAGCATGTTCATCGGCGTCAGGATGACGCCGAAGCCGTGGAACAGGGCGTTGATCTCGTTCATGGCATGCTCAGTAGCCCAGGAAGGACAGCGGGTGCAGCACGCCCTTGGCCAGCGGCACCTTGAACCACACCTCGAACATCAGGAAGAAGAGGGCGGCGATGACGACCGCCGCGACGATGCTGCGCGCGGGCGGGTATTTGCCCAGCAGCGTCATGAAGCCGGCGATGTAGATCGCCGAGGCCAGGTAGATGCCGATCAGCTGGATGGCGCCGACGTAGACCAGTGCCGGCACCAGCACGATCAGCACGCGCCGCAGCTGCTGCGTGTCGATGAACAGCGTGGTGTCGCGCTTCTTGCCCAACACCGACTGGTACAGGATCCCCAGGCCGGAGCCGCACAGGATCAGGCCGATGTAGAAAGGGAAGTAGCCCGCGCCGGGTCCATCGCTGGTCCAGCTGGAGCCGAGCTTGCGGCTGCCGAAGATGATCACCAGGCCCATGGCGATCACGAGGCCGGCCATGGCGGCCTCCATCACCCAGGTCGGGACGCCGCGGCGTGGTGCCGCATCCACTGGCTGTTCCATCTGCATCGCGATGTCTCCTGCGGCTTGCCGCCGGCTTCGAGTGGAACGGGGGCGGCCCGGCGCCGGCTCCCGGCGCGGCGGGCCGGCCGGTGCGACCTCAGTTGGCCAGGAAGCCGGCATCCTTCATCAGCTCGCGGTGCCGCTGCTCGGCGCTGCCCAGCCAGTTGAAGAACTTCTCGCCGTCCATGTAGGTCTGGTTGAACGCGCCCTTCTCCATGTAGTCCTTCCACTCGGGCGTCTCGCGCACCTTCTTCAACAGCGCGATGTAGTAGTCGGACTGCTCCTTGGTCACCCCCGGCGGCATGAAGATGCCGCGCAGCATGGTGTAGGTGGTCGGCACGCCGGCTTCCTTGCAGGTGGGAATGTCTTCCCAGGACTGCGTGGTGGTCACCTTGGTTTTGTAGGGCATGCGCTTCTCGTCGAACACGCACAGTGCGCGCAACTGCCCGCCGCGCCACTGCGCCACCGCCTCGGCCGGGTTGTTGACGGTGGAGTCCACATGCTTGCCCACCAGCTGCACGGCGACTTCGCCGCCGCCGCGGAAAGGCACGTAGATGAACTTGGTGCCGGTGGCCTTCTCGATGCCGACGGTGAGGATCTGGTCTTCCTGCTTGGAGCCGGTGCCGCCCATCTTCATCTTGCTCGGGCCTGCCGCCTTGACCGCGGCGAAGTAGTCCTTGGCGCTCTGGTGCGGCGACTCCGCGTTGACCCACAGCACGAAGTTGTCGAGGGCCATCATGGACAGCGGCGTCATGTCGCGCCAGTTGAAGGGCACGCCGGTGGCCAGCGGCGTGGTGAACAGGTTGGACAGCGTCACCACCAGCTTGTGCGGATCGCCCTTGGCGTTCTTCACGTCGAGGAAGCCTTCGGCGCCGGCGCCGCCCGATTTGTTGACCACCACCATCGGCTGCTTCATCAGGTTGTGTTTGACGATCACGCCCTGGATGAGGCGCGCCATCTGGTCGGCGCCTCCGCCGGTGCCCGCGGGCACCACGAACTCGACAGGCTTGGTGGGTTCCCACGCCGCGCGGGCACAAGGCGCCGCAAGCAGTGCGGCCGACGCAAGAACGGCTGCGGCTGCAGCCGACATCCGCGTCCTGAGCATGAATCTCGTCATCGCGTTGTCTCCTGGCGTTGTCGCCTCGCGCCTTCCCTGGCGGTTTGCCGGTGGCTCGGGGTCGCAGCGCATGGTCCGACCAACCGCGATGCCACGCTCTTGACTGCGGTCAAGTTTGCTCAATTCAAACCGGCTTCTAGGGTTTGTCCCGAGACATGGCACGGGACGAGGCGCGCGCCTCTGCACGCGCGCGCGGGCGGCCCGCGCGGGTGCGAGGCAATGGGATCCGATGGTCGAGTTGCGTGGCATCGACGCGCGCGTGATGCGCGTCATGCCGTCCGCTGGCGATGGTCGCTGGTATCAGCGCCCGCGCTGCAGCCGTGCCCGCGTGCGCTCGACCGCATCCACCAGGAAGTCGGCGTCGTAGGCGCGCAGCAGGTGCGGCTGTTCCTGCCGCAGGTACGCACGCAGCCCATCCGTACCTGGGCCGTGCGCCACCGGGTCCCATGCCCAGTCGAGGCCGAGTTCCTCGAAGGCGGCCCGATAGGACTGCACCTGGACGTCGGTAGGGGTGTTCTGCTGCAGCATGGGCCGCTCCTTCAGCACTGCGATGGTCGGACTCTAGGCGCGCGCAGGCATGACGGACAGTGAAAGTGATTGATCGTTTCCATCACGCCGTGCTTATGATTGCCGCACGATGCGACACGCCACGCTGCGCCAGCTGAAGGTGTTCGAGTCGGTGGCGCGCCACCGCAGCTTCTCGCGCGCGGCGGAGGAGCTGCACCTGACGCAGCCGGCCGTGTCGACGCAGGTGCGCAAGCTGCAGGAACATGCGGGCCTGCCCTTGCTCGAGCAACTGGGCAAGAAGATCCACCTCACGCCCGCGGGCGCGCAGCTGCTGGTCTCCAGCCGCGAGATCATCCAGAAGTTCCAGGAGGCCGAGGAGGCCATGGCCCGGTTCAAGGGCGTTTCTGGCGGCCACCTGAACGTGGCGGTGATCAGCGCGGGCGACTACTTCTTCCCGCGCCTTCTGGTGGAGTTCGCGCAGCGCCATGCGGGCGTCACGCTCGACTTCCACGTCTGCAACCGGGAGGAACTGCTGGGTCGGTTGCAGGACAACCGCACCGACCTCGCGGTGATGGTGCGGCCGCCGGACGACCTGGACACCGTGGCCGAGGCCTTCGCGCCGCACCCCTACGTGGTGGTGGCGCCGCCGACGCATCCGCTCGCGCGCAGCCGGCGCGTGCCGGCGGAGCGCGTCGTGGGCGAGCCCTTCGTGGCGCGCGAGAAGGGCTCGGACACCTGGCATTCGATGACCGAGGCCTTCGGCGCGCTGCTGCCCCGGCTGAACATCCAGATGGAAATCCGCAGCACCGAGACCATCAAGCAGGCCATCATGGCCGGCATGGGCATCGGCTTCCTGTCCGCCCACACCATCAGCCGCGAACGCGCCGCCGGCAGCCTGGTGGTGCTGGACGTGCAGGGCTTCCCTCAGATGCTGAACTGGTACGTGGTGCACCGGCGCACCAAGCGCCTCCCACCGGTTGCGCAAGCCTTCAAGGCCTTTCTGCTCGAGGACGGCGCGAAGCTGATCGACCTGGCGTTGGAGCCGGCGGACGCCCGCAAGCCCAGGCGCCGCCCGGCTTCGTAGGGCGTGCACGCTGCGCAGCTTGGCGAAGGTCGACGCCGGTGGCGGCCGCGGCTGTTCGCACGCAGGGCCCGCCCTCCTGCGTCAGCGCAGGAGGAAGTAGGCCGCCAGTGCGTACAGAAGCAGGGCGAACAGGCGCTTGAGCGGGCGCACGTCCATGCGGTGGGCGGTGCGCGCGCCCAGCGGCGCCATGAACACGCTGGCCAGCGCGATCAGCAGCAGCGCGGGCAAGTAGATGTAGCCGATGGCACCGGGCACCACCGGCGGCAGGTGCAGGCCGGCCCAGATGTAGCCCACGGTGCCGGCCAGCGCGATGGGAAAGCCCAGCGCCGCCGAGGTGCCGACCGCATCGTGCATCTTCACGTTGCACCAGGCCATGAAGGGCACCGAAATGAAGGCGCCGCCCGCGCCCACCACCGAGGAGATGCCGCCGATCACGGTGCCGGCGGCGAAGGTGCCCAGTGGGCCGGGCAGGGTGCGGCTCGGCTTGGGCTTGCGATTCAGCAGCATCTGCGTGGCGGAGAAGCCGACGAACAGGGCGAACAGCACGCCCAGCACCTTGCCCGGAAGCGCCACGGCGAACTGCGCGCCCACCAGCGAACCCAGCACGATGCCCGGCGCCAGCATCTTCACCACCGGCCACAGCACGGCGCCGCGCTGGTGGTGGGCGCGCACCGAGGACAGCGAGGTGAACATGATGGTCGCCAGCGAGGTCGCGATGGCCACCTTCACCACCATGTCGGAGGGCACGCCGCGCTCGGTGAGGATCATCACCAGCGGCGGCACCATCAGCATGCCTCCGCCGATGCCCAGCAGACCCGCCAGGAAGCCGGTGACGGTGCCGATGCCCAGCAAGGCGGCGGCGAGGAGCAGGTCATGGGGCGTGAACATGCGTGGGCGAAGAAGGAAAAGCAAACGGGCTGCCATGCGTGGCAGCCCGTGGAAAGAGGCGTCTGCGAGTGGCACCGGACCGCATCCTGAACCGGAGTTCAGGTGGGCGAGGTCAACTTGGCGTTGGGTTCATCTGACGCGAGACGATCACGCCCGCCAAGCGATGTTCCAAGCCCGCGCTCAAAGAGCATTGGTTCAAGGAAATATAAAGCCCGATACGCACTGCAGACGGGGTCCATTCTAGGCCCCAAATCGCCCCGGAGTGCCAACGAAAAGTGAAGTCGTGACGCAAATGCGGGCTTGACATCCGCGGCCGCTGGCTGAGCCGTTGCTGCCGAAATCGGGCGCCGGACGCAAAACGCGCAAAAGCTGCGCAAAAGTCGCGAAAGAATCCCCTCTCGGACTTCCTTTTGCGACTTTCGCGGACCTTTGTGTCCTCTGCGTCCGGCTGCCCGCCTTCAGCAGCCTTCGCCTTGAGGCGCTACAGCAGCCGCCCGTCGTCGCCCAGCGCCGCGTCCAGCCGCACCATCAGCTGCGCCAGGCGCACGTCGTCGGCCAGGTTGCGGATGCCGGTGAGGGTGGTCTCCGAGCCCGCGAAGCTGCTGGTGTGCACCGCCGGCGCCGGCGGCTTGTCGGCGAGGTCGAAGGCGAGATTGAGCGCGGCCAGCACCGCGATGCGATCGCGCGCCTTGACCTTGCCGGCATCGCGGATGCGGCACATGGCGGTGTCGACCTTTTCTACCGCTTCCAGCAGCTTCTGCTCGCCGCCCTCGGGGCAGCCCAACAGGTAGCTCTGGCCCATGATCTGGACTTCGAGCTGCTTCATGCGGGGGTGTTGAGATCGGGCAGGCGTTCCAGCAGGGCGTCGACGCGCGCGCGGGCCGCCGACAGGCGCGACTTGAGCGAATCGCGTTCCTGCGTCAGCAGCTCCACCTGCTCGGCCAGCAGCGTGTTGGTGCGCTGCAGCTCTTCGTAACGCACGAGCAGACGCTCGACGCGTTCGACGAAGGGGTCGATCTGGGAGCCGCTGGCCATGCGGCGGATTGTAGGGTTTTGTGTCTGCCGCTGCTCTAGAATCGCCGCGTTGGTGCTCGCGGTGTGGTTCGCATGCCGCAGTTCAACGGGAAGCAGGAAGCATGTCACGCCGCGCGCTTGATTTTGCCAACCTGCGCTGCCCCCGCAACGGTAAGCGGAGGGCGATGCCGCGCAAGCGGTGCCGCCCACTTCCATCCTCGCAAGCCACTGGGCGCCGCGTGAAACAGCGCGCCTGGGAAGGCGATGGAAGGCACTTCCGCCAGCCCGGATACCGGCCAACGAGGAGGGCGTGCGTCCGCGCGCGCCCATGGGGCCCATCGCCGGCGGGGAAGCCGGCACGGGCGCATCGAAAAGGATCCCTTCTTCCATGTCGAAGAAACCACGCACGTCGCCACGTGCGCGCGGCTGCCTGCTGGCCGCCGCCGCCTGCGCGGCTCCCGCCCTGCAGGCACAGCCTGCCACCGCCACCTTGCCGGAGACCCGGGTCACGGCCACCCGTTTCGCCGAGGACCCGCGTTCGCTTCCGCTCGCCGTCAGCGTCATCACCGCCGACGAGATCCGCGCGATCGGCGCCGACTCGGTCAACGACGCCATCGTGCGCCTGCTGGGCGTGCCCGCGCGCCAGGACCTGTACGGCGGCGGCGAGTACAGCATCGACCTGCGCGGCTTCGGCAGCACGGCCGACGTCAACCAGGTGGTCATCGTCGACGGCGTGCGCGTCTCCGAAGGCGACCTCGGCGGCACGCGATTGGCCGGCATTCCCATCGACAGCGTGGAGCGCATCGAGGTGCTGCGCGGCAGTGGCGCCGTGCTGTACGGCGAAGGCGCCACCGGCGGCGTCATCGTGGTCACCACGCGCGCCGGCACGGGCCGGCAGCAGGCCAACAGCGCCAGCGTCTACGGCGCCGCCGGCAGCTTCGGCCTGCGCGATGCGCGCGCCACCGCTTCGGTGGCCGGCGGCGGCTTCGCGCTCGATGCCAGCGCCCAGAAGCGCAAGGCCGACGGCTTCCGCGACCATGCCGCCTCCGACTTCGACGCCGCCTCCGTGACCGGCCAGTGGGGCAACGACTGGCTGCGCATCGGCGCGCGCTACGGCCGCGACACGCTCGACGCTGAACTGGCGGGGGCGCTCACCGCCGCGCAGTACCGCGACGATCCGCGCCAGTCGGCCCGGCCGGACGACAAGGGCACGCTGCGCAACGAACGCGGCTCGCTGTTTGCCCGCGCCGAGCTGGCCGGCTGGGAACTGGGGCTGGACCTCGGCAGCCGCACGAAGAAGCTGCGCAGCATGAATGGCGGCTTCGCCTACGACTACGACATCGACGCCAACTTCCAGTCGGTGCGCGCGCGCAGGGAAGCCAGCTTCGGCAGCGTGCGCAACATCTTCGTGGCGGGCGTGGACCTGCACGACTGGGAGCGCGCGGTGCTCGGCGCCTTCGGCGCCACGGCGCGCCAGCGCACGCGTGGCTACTACTTCAAGAACGACGTGGTGCTGCCAGGCGGCACCCGCCTGTCGGCCGGCGCGCGCACCGAGGGCCTCCGCAAGAGCGACAGCACGGGCAATGTGCTCGACCGCGACCAGCAGGCCTGGGAGCTGGGCGCCAGCCACGCCTTCACGCCGGCGTGGACTGCGTGGGCGCGCCTGGGGCGCAGCTTCCGGCTGGCCAGCGCCGACGAGTTCAGCTACGCGCCCCCGGGCGTGCTGCTCAAGCCGCAGACCTCGCGCGACGCCGAGGCCGGCCTGCGCTATGGTACGGCCGCGACCCAGGTCGAACTGCGCGTGTTCCGCAGCCGGCTCACCGACGAGATCGGCTACGACCCTGCCGGCGTCGGTCCGTTCGGCCCCTTCGGCGCCAACGTCAACTTCGACCCGACGCGGCGCCAGGGCGTGGAACTGGACGCGCGGCACGCGCTGAATGCGGCGCTGGCGCTGCGGCTGAACCTGGCGTGGCGCGAGGCCGCGTTCCGCGCCGGCCCCTACGCCGGCAACGAACTGCCGCTGGTGCCGCGCAAGCTGGCCACGCTGCGCGCCGAATGGAAGCCGCGGGCAGGGCACACGGTCACCGGCGGCGTGAACTGGGTATCCTCGCAGCATCCCGACCTCGCGAACGCCTGCATCATGCCTTCGTACACCACGGCCGACGTGCGCTACGCGGTGCGCTGGCAGCGCGCCGAGTTCGCGCTGGGTGTCAGCAACCTGTTCGACCGCAAGTTCTACACGCAGGCCTTCGGCTGCGCGGGCGATGCGGTGACCTCGATCTATCCGGAGCCGGGACGCGCGTTCACGGCCTCGGTGCGGGTCGATTTCTAGCAGCGCGATGGCCGTCCCGGCAGAACTGCCCCGCGGTCCGCGCCGCATCGTCTGCCTCACCGAGGAGGCAACGGAGTGGCTGTACCTGCTGGGCGAGGAGGCGCGCATCGTCGGCATCTCGGGCTACACCGTGCGACCGCGCCGGGCGCGCGAGGAGAAGCCGAAGGTCAGCGCCTTTCTCACGGCGAAGATCGACCGCATCCTGGCGCTGGAGCCGGACTGCGTGTTCGGCTTCTCCGACCTGCAGGCCGACATCGCCGCGGCGCTGGTGCGCCGCGGCGTGCAGGTCACCATCTTCAACCAGCGCAGCGTGGCGGAGATCTTCGCCATGCTGTACCAGGTGGCGGCCATGGTCGGCCGCGCCGAAGACGGCCTGCGCCTGCTCGAGGGCATGCGCCAGCGGCTGGCGGCCATCGCGGCCGCCGGCCGCGCGCTGTCGCGCCGGCCGCGCGTGTTCTTCGAGGAATGGGACGAGCCGCCCATCAGCGCCATCCGCTGGGTGTCGGAGCTGGTGCGCATCGCCGGCGGCGACGACATCTTCCCCGAGCTGGCGGTGCAGCCGCTCGGCAAGGACCGCATCGTGGCCGACGCGCAGGAGATCGTGCGCCGCAACCCCGACATCGTGATCGGCTCCTGGTGCGGCAAGAAGTTCCGGGCCGAGAAGGTCGCTGCCCGCCCGGGCTGGCAGGCCGTACCCGCCGTGCGCGACCGCCAGCTGTTCGAGATCAAGTCCGCCGACATCCTGCAGCCGGGACCGGCGGCGCTGACCGACGGCGTCGAGCAGCTGCACCGCATCGTGATGGCCTGGAGCGCGGCCCATGGCTGAACCTGCGCTCCACGCCTGCGAGCGGCGCACGTGGGTGGTCGCCGGACTGCGGCGGCTGCCGGTGAAGGACGCGCCATGAGGCGGCTGTGGCTGCTCCTGTTGCTGGCACTGCTGGGCGCGCGCGCGGCGGCGATCGAGGTCGTCGACGACCGCGGCGTGCGCGTCAGCTTCGCCGCGCCGCCGCAGCGCATCGTCAGCCTGCTGCCGTCGTTGACCGAGTCCGTGTGCGCCCTGGGTGCGTGCGCGCGCATCGTCGGCGTCGACCGCTATTCGAACCATCCCGCCAGCGTGCGGGCGCTGCCGCAGGTGGGCGGCGGCATCGATCCGGACGTGGAGGCGGTGGTCGCCCTGCGGCCCGACGTCGTGCTGATGTCGCGCGCGACACGCGGGCTGCAGCGGCTGGAGGCGCTGGGCATCCGGGTGCTGGCGCTGGAGTCCGACACCGCGGCCGACGTGCAGCGCGCGTTGCGCACGCTCGGCACGCTGCTGCAGGTGCCCGATGCCGACCGGGTGTGGCGCGCCATCGATGGCGAGGTGGCGGCAGCCGCGCGCTCGCTGCCTGCCTCCGTGCGCGGCGCCCGCGTCTACTTCGAGGTCAGCCGCGGACCCTATGCGGCCGGCGCCAGCTCCTTCATCGGCGGCCTGCTGCAGCGGCTGGGCGTGCGCAATATCGCGGGCCCCGAGCTGGGGCCGTTTCCGCGCATCAATCCGGAGTTCGTGGTGCGCGCCGATCCGGACGTGATCCTGATCGGCGAGCGCGATGCCGACGGCCTGGCCCAGCGACCGGGCTGGGCGGCGCTGCGCGCCATCCGCGGCGGCCACGTCTGCGTGTTCGCGCCGGCCCAGTCCGACGTGCTGGTGCGGCCCGGTCCGCGCATGGGCGAAGCCGCGCGGCTGCTGGC
>JAEZKX010000354.1 GCA_023436025.1 Pseudomonadota bacterium
CGGCGACAACGTGACGATCACCGTCAAGCTGATCGCCCCGATCGCCATGGAAGAAGGCCTGCGCTTCGCCATCCGCGAAGGCGGCAAGACCGTCGGCGCCGGCGTCGTTGCCAAGATCATGGAGTAATCATGGCCCAGCAGAAGATCCGCATCCGCCTGAAGGCCTTCGATTACAAGCTGATCGACCAGTCCGCCGCCGAGATCGTCGATACGGCCAAGCGTACCGGCGCCATCGTCAAGGGCCCGGTGCCCCTGCCGACGCGCATGAAGCGCTTCGACATCCTGCGTTCGCCGCACGTCAACAAGTCGTCGCGCGACCAGTTCGAGATCCGCACCCACCAGCGCCTGATGGACATCGTCGACCCGACCGACAAGACGGTCGACGCCCTGATGAAGCTGGACCTGCCGGCCGGCGTGGACGTCGAGATCAAGCTGCAGTAAACCTGCGGCAGTCTTGCGCAAGGCCACCCCCCGGGGTGGCCTTTTTTCATGGTCGCTGGCATGGCCTGGCGGGTCCGGAAGCCTTCGATCCACCGCTTGCGCGTGTGCGGGGCCTCGGCCGGGCGCGAGGAGGGCGCGCTGCACCGTGCCTGCAAGGACGAGATCCATGCAGCCCTGGCCGCGGAGCACCCGGACGGCCCCTGGGAGTGCGAGCACAGCATTCCCGGCAATGCCGGGCGCGGCATCGCGGCCTTGCGGCCCGCCGTGAGCGGCCGGGCGTGCGGCTTGCCAACGGCCCTCCGATGCCGGACTTGGCAGCCTTGTAAGAAGACTGCTATACTTTCGGGCTTCGCTTTGGCTTTTGGCCGGGCGGAGCTATTTAGCCGCCGCCAGCTCAGGCTGGCCGGCGTGATCAACCCTCTTTCGCATTCCAAACGCAGAAGCCAATTGCAGCGGCTGCGGCGAAAGCAACGGAGTAACAACATGAGTCTGAGCAGCCTCGGGTTGCTGGGCCGCAAGGTGGGCATGATGCGCCTGTTCACCGATGAGGGGGACGCAGTTCCCGTCACGGTGATTGACGTGTCGAACAACCGCGTGACCCAGGTCAAGAACCAGGACAACGACGGCTACGTGGCCCTGCAGGTCACGTACGGTTCGCGCAGGGCTTCCCGCGTGACCAAGCCGATGGCTGGCCACCTTGCCAAGGCGAAGGTCGAAGCCGGCGAGATCATCCGCGAATTCCACGTCACCCCCGAGCAGGCCGGCAAGTACGCCGCCGGCGCCGTGGTGCCGGTGCAAGACCTGTTCGCCGCCGGCCAGCGCGTCGACGTGCAGGGCACGTCCATCGGCAAGGGCTTCACGGGCACGATCAAGCGTCACAACTTCGCCTCGCAGCGCGCCTCGCACGGCAACTCGCGTTCGCACAACGTCCCGGGCTCCATCTCGATGGCGCAGGATCCGGGCCGCGTGTTCCCGGGCAAGAAGATGTCGGGCCACAAGGGCGACGTCACCGTGACCACCCAGAACCTCGACGTGATCCGTGTCGACGAAACCCGCGGCCTGCTGATGGTCAAGGGCGCCGTCCCCGGCGCGAAGAACGGCTTCGTCACCGTGCGCCTCGCGGTCAAGGGCCAGCCCAAGCCGGTCCAGGTCCAGGCCAAGGCCGAGAAGGGGAAGAAGTAAATGCAACTCGAACTCCTGAACGAGCAGGGCCAGGCTGCGTCCAAGGTCGACGCGCCCGAGACCGTGTTCGGCCGCGACTACAACGAAGCGCTGATCCACCAGATCGTGGTGGCCTTCCAGGCGAACGCGCGCCAGGGCACCCGTGCCCAGAAGGACCGCGAGCAGGTCAAGCACTCGACCAAGAAGCCGTTCCGCCAGAAGGGCACCGGCCGCGCGCGCGCCGGCATGACCTCCTCCCCGCTGTGGCGTGGGGGCGGCCGCATCTTCCCGAACAGCCCGGAAGAGAACTTCACCCAGAAGATCAACAAGAAGATGTACCGCGCCGGCATGGCGTCCATCTTCTCCCAGCTGGCCCGTGACGGCCGCCTGGCCGTCGTCGAGTCCCTCAAGGTCGATAGCCCCAAGACCAAGCAGCTGGCCGCCAAGTTCAAGGCGATGAACCTGCAGTCGGTCATGGTGATCGCCGACGAGGTCGACGAGAACCTGTACCTCGCCTCGCGCAACCTGCCGAACGTGCTCATCGTCGAGCCCCGTTACGCGGATCCGCTGTCCCTGGTGCACTACAAGAAGGTGCTCGTCACCAAGGGTGCCATGGACAAGCTCAAGGAGATGTTCGCATGAGCCGCATCAACCCCACTCCTGCCCAGCGCAAGTTCGACGAAGGCCGGCTGATGTCGGTGCTGGTCGCCCCGATCGTCTCCGAGAAGGCGACGCACGTGGCTGACAAGAGCAACTCCGTCACCTTCAAGGTGCTGCAGGACGCCACCAAGCTCGAGATCAAGGCTGCCGTCGAACTGATGTTCAACGTGCAGGTCAAGGGCGTGTCCGTCCTCAACATCAAGGGCAAGCAAAAGCGCTTCGGCCGTTCCATCGGTCGCCGCGACAACGTGCGCAAGGCGTACGTGACGCTGCAGCCCGGCCAGGAGCTGAACTTCTCCGGGGAGGCCGCTTAATCATGGCAGTCATCAAGATGAAACCGACTTCGCCCGGCCAGCGCGCCGTGGTGAAGATCTCGCGGGACCACCTGCACAAGGGTGACCCGTACGCGCCCCTGCTGGAGAAGAAGTTCCAGAAGGCCGGCCGCAACAACAACGGCCACATCACCGTGCGCCACCGTGGCGGCGGCAACAAGCACCACTACCGCATCGTCGACTTCCGCCGCAACAAGGACGGCGTGCCGGCGAAGGTCGAGCGCATCGAGTACGACCCGAACCGCACGGCCCACATCGCGCTGGTGGTGTACGCCGACGGCGAGCGCCGCTACATCATCGCCCCCCGCGGCCTGGAAGTCGGCGCGACGCTGATCTCCGGCTCGGAGGCGCCGATCCGCGCGGGCAACACGCTGCCGATCCGCAACATCCCGGTGGGTTCGACCATCCACTGCATCGAGCTGCAACCCGGCCGCGGCGCGCAGATCGCGCGCTCGGCCGGCACGTCGGCCACGCTGCTGGCCCGCGAAGGCACCTACGCCCAGGTCCGCATGCGCTCGGGTGAGGTCCGCCGGATCCACATCGAGTGCCGCGCCACCATCGGCGAAGTCGCCAACGAAGAGCACAGCCTGCGCCAGATCGGCAAGGCCGGCGTCAAGCGCCACATGGGCATCCGCCCGACGGTGCGCGGCGTCGCCATGAACCCGATCGACCACCCGCACGGTGGTGGTGAGGGCCGCACCGGCACCGGCAAGCCGCCGGTCGACCCGTGGGGCAACCTGACCAAGGGTTACCGTACTCGCAACAACAAGCGCACGCAGACGTTCATCGTCTCGCGCCGCAAGAAGTAAGGGGTCCGCAACATGACGCGTTCTCTCAAGAAGGGTCCGTTCGTGGACCACCACCTGGTGGCCAAGGTCGACAAGGCCGTCACCACCAAGGACAAGAAGCCGATCAAGACCTGGTCGCGCCGCTCGATGATCCTGCCCGATTTCATCGGTCTGACCATCGCCGTTCACAACGGCAAGCAGCACGTGCCGGTCTACATCACCGACCAGATGGTGGGCCACAAGCTGGGCGAATTCGCCCTGACGCGCACCTTCAAGGGTCACCCCGCGGACAAGAAAGTCCAGAAGAAGTGAGGCTGAACCATGGCTGAAACCAAAGCAGTCCTGAGGGGCGTGCGCCTCTCCGTCGACAAGGGTCGACTGGTGGCCGACCTGATCCGCGGCAAGAAGGTGGACCAGGCGCTGAACATCCTGAACTTCACGCAGAAGAAGGGTGCCGTCATCGTCAAGAAAGTGCTGGAGTCCGCGATCGCGAACGCCGAGCACAACGACGGTGCCGACATCGACGAGCTGAAGGTCAAGACCATCTACGTCGAGCAGGGCGCCACGCTGAAGCGCTTCACCGCGCGCGCCAAGGGCCGCGGCAACCGCATCAGCAAGGGCACCTGCCACGTGTACGTGACCGTCGGGAACTGAGGAAGAACATGGGACAGAAGATCCATCCGACCGGCTTCCGCCTGGCCGTCACCCGTAACTGGAACAGCCGCTGGTACGCGAACAACCGCGACTTCGGCGACATGCTGGCCGAGGACATCAAGGTCCGCGACTACCTGAAGACCAAGCTGAAGAACGCCGCGGTCTCGCGCGTGCTGATCGAGCGTCCTGCCAAGAACGCCCGCATCACGATCTACTCGGCGCGTCCGGGCGTGGTCATCGGCAAGAAGGGCGAGGACATCGAGAACCTGAAGAAGGAACTCGCCACCCGCCTGGGCGTGCCGGTCGCCGTGAACATCGAGGAAGTGCGCAAGCCCGAAGTCGATGCCCAGCTGATCGCCGACTCGATCACCCAGCAGCTCGAGAAGCGCATCATGTTCCGCCGCGCCATGAAGCGCGCCATGCAGAACGCGATGCGCCTGGGCGCGCAGGGCATCAAGATCATGTCGTCGGGCCGCCTGAACGGCATCGAGATCGCCCGCACCGAGTGGTACCGCGAAGGCCGCGTGCCGCTGCACACGCTGCGCGCCGACATCGACTACGGCTTCTCCGAAGCCAAGACCACCTACGGCGTCATCGGCGTCAAGGTGTGGGTCTACAAGGGTGACACGCTCGGTCGCACCGACCTGCCGTCGCTCGACTCCACGCCGCGTCCCGAAGGCGAAGAGCGCCGTGGCCCGCGCGGCCCGCGCCGTGACGGCGACCGCCGTGGCGGCCCCGGTGGCGATCGCCGCGGCCCGTCGCGCGGCCCGCGTGGCGGCGCCGGCGGCACCACCAATGCCGCGCCTGCCGATGGCAGCGACAAGCCCGCCGAAGCCACGGGTGGTGATTCCAA
>JAEZKX010000362.1 GCA_023436025.1 Pseudomonadota bacterium
CGCAAGTGCGGCGCCGCACCCAGCCGCAGCGCTGGCAACCGCACCGCGAGGTGCTGGCCGGCTGGTTGCAGGACTGGCTGGCCACGCCGCTGCGGCTGGCGCCGCTGGCCGCGACGCCGGTGGCGCCGCGCGACTTGCGCGCGGTGCAGGTCGAAATGGAGTTCTGGCTCGGCGCCTCCCAGGTCGACGCCCAGGCGATCGACGCGGCCGTCTGCGCCCACACCTTGGACGGCGCGCCGCGCCAGCGGCTGGCGCCGCAGGCGCTGCACGGCATGCTCAAGGGCTTCGTCGACCTGGTGTTCGAGCACGAGGGCCGCTACTGGGTGGCCGACTACAAGTCCAACTGGCTGGGCCCGCGCGACGCCGACTACACCGCCGCTGCCATGCGGGCGGAGGTGCTGCGCCACCGCTACGAACTGCAGTACAGCCTCTACCTGTTCGCCTTGCACCGCCTGCTGCGCGCCCGCCTGCCGGACTACGACTACGAGCGCGACGTCGGCGGCGCGGTCTACCTGTTCCTGCGCGGGCATGCCGCGCCGACCCAGGGCCTGCACCTGGAGCGGCCGCCGCGCGCCTTGATGGACGCGCTCGACACCCTGTTCGGCGGGGGGGGTGGCGCATGATCGCGCAGCTCGAAGCCTGGGTGCAGGCCGGCTGGATCCGCGACGTCGATGCCGTGTTCGCGGCCTTCCTGGCGCGCGAGGCGCCGGACGCGCCCCCGTTGCTGCTGCTGGCTGCGGCGCTGGCCAGCCACCAGCTCGGGCGCGGCCATGTCTGCCTGGACCTGGCGGCCACGCTGGCCGATGCGCAAGAGGCCTTGGCCCTGCCGCCCGAGGAGGCGGACGTGGCCGAAGGCCTGGCCACGCCGGCGCAGTTGCTGCGCGGCGTGAGCCTGGCGCAGTGGCAGGCGGCGCTGGCCCATGGGCTGCTGGTGGATCGGGCCGCCGCGCCTGGCGTGCCGCAAGATGGCGCGGCGCTCGCACCTCCCGCCACGCCCCTGGTCCTCGAGGGTCCGCGCCTCTACCTGCGGCGCTACTGGCAGCACGAACAGACCGTGCGCGACGCCGTGCTGCAACGCCTGGCGCCGCAGCAGCCCGAGGCGGCGACGCTGGCGCGCATGCGCGCGGCGCTCGACGTCCTGTTCCCGCCGGCCGCGGCCGCGCCGCGCCCGGACTGGCAGAAGGTCGCCTGCGCCCTGGCCCTGCGCGCGCGCTTCACCGTCATCACCGGCGGCCCCGGCACCGGCAAGACGACCTCGGTGGTCAAGCTGCTGGCGCTGCTGCAGCACCTGGCCCTGGACGCGGCGGGTGGCGGCCGCCGCCTGCGCATCCGCCTGGCGGCGCCCACCGGCAAGGCCGCGGCGCGCCTCAACGAGGCCATCGCCAAGGCGGTGGCGCAGCTGCCCTTCGCGCAGCTGGGCGACGCCGCGCAGTTGCTGGCGGCGATCCCGGTGGAAGTGACCACCGTGCACCGCCTGCTGGGCAGCATCCCCGGCACGCGCCGCTTCCGCCATGACGCGCGCAACCGCCTGCCGCTGGAAGTGCTGGTGCTCGACGAGGCGTCGATGGTGGACCTGGAGATGATGGCTGCGGTAGCCGAGGCCCTGCCGCCAGATGCGCGGCTGGTGCTGCTGGGCGACAAGGACCAGCTGGCTTCGGTGGAGGCCGGCGGCGTGCTGGGCGAGTTGTGCCGCCGGGCCGACGACGGCCACTATGACGCCGCCACCTGCGCCTGGGTGGAAGACGTGGCCGGCGAACGCATCCCCGACACGCTGCGCGCGCAGCCGCAGCCGCTCGACCAGTGCGTGGTGAAGCTGCGCCACAGCTACCGCTTCGGCAGCGGCAGCGGCATCGGACGGCTGGCCGAGGCGGTCAACGCGGGCCATCTGCAGCGGGTGCGCGAGCTGCGCGCGCGCGGTCCGGCCGACCTGGCCTGGCTGCCGCTGCAAGGTGGCGATGCGGCGCTGCGGGCCCTGGTGCTCGATGGCGGCCCGGCCGCGGCGCTGCCCGGCTTCGGCCCGGAGGGCTACCGCCACTACCTGGACGTGCTGCGCGCCGGCCAGCCGGCAGCCGAGGCGACGCGCGAGGCGCAGGACGCCTGGGCGCGCTCGGTGCTCGCCGCCTTCGGCGCCTTCCAGCTGCTGTGCGCCGTGCGGCGCGGTCGCTGGGGGGTGGAGCAGCTGAACCAGCGCATCGCGGCGCTGCTGCATGCCGAAGGCCTGCTGCCCGCGGCCAGCGGCTGGTACCTGGGCCGCCCGGTGATGGTCACGCGCAACGACTACGCCACCGGCCTCATGAACGGCGACGTCGGCATCACGCTGGAACTGCCCGCGGGCGACGGCCGCATGCTGCCGCGCGTGGCTTTCGGCGCCAGCGACGGCAGCATCCGCTGGGTGCTGCCCAGCCGCCTGCGCGAGGTGGAGACGGTGTTCGCGATGACGGTGCACAAGTCGCAGGGCTCCGAGTTCACGCACGCCGCGCTGGTCCTGCCCGACACCCGCAGCCGCGTGCTGACGCGCGAACTGGTGTACACCGGCATCACCCGCGCGCGCAGCTGGTTCACCATCGCACTGCCGCCCGAGGGCGACGCGGTGCTGGAAGAAGCGATCCGCCGGCGCATGCAGCGCAGTGGCGGCCTGATGCAATGACCGACGACAGGAAGCCATGACCGACCTCTCCGCCTTCCCCATCACCCAGAAGTGGCCCGCCGCCCATCCCGACCGGCTGCAGCTCTACTCGCTGCCCACGCCCAATGGCGTGAAGGTGTCCATCCTGCTGGAGGAGACCGGCCTGCCCTACGAGGTGCACAAGGTGGCCTTCGACACCAACGACCAGTTCTCGCCCGCGTTCCTCTCGCTCAACCCGAACAACAAGATCCCCGCCATCCTCGACCCCGACGGCCCCGGCGGCAAGCCGCTCGCGCTGTTCGAGTCGGGCGCCATCCTGCTGTACCTCGCCGAGAAGACCGGCCAGTTCCTGCCGCGGGATCCGGCGCGCCGCTGGGAGACCATCCAGTGGGTGATGTTCCAGATGGGCGGCATCGGGCCCATGTTCGGCCAGCTTGGCTTCTTCCACAAGTTCGCCGGCAAGGACTACGAGGACAAGCGCCCGCGCGACCGCTATGTCAACGAATCGAAGCGCCTGCTCGGCGTGCTGGAGCAGCGCCTGAAGGGCCGCGCCTGGATGATGGGGGACGACTACACCATCGCCGACATCGCCATCTTCCCGTGGGTGCGCAACCTGGTGGGCTTCTACGGCGCGGCCGACCTGGTGGGCTGGAGCGACTTTCCCGAAACGAAGCGGGTGGTCGAAGCCTTCGCGGCGCGGCCCGCGGTGCGGCGCGGGCTGGAAATTCCGCCGCGCAACTGAGGCAGCGGCACGACCGTTGGCGCCGGTCCGCTCTCGGCGGACCGCGGATCAGCCGCTCACTGGAGGGCAGCGCTGCGTCGGCCACGGCTGTGCTTGCCACCGCGGTACATGCCGCCTATCATCGACCGACCGGTCGGTAGAGCGTCTGCCGCAGCCAAGGAGAGCGCATGTACACGCAGGCCATGGACACCATGGGCAAGGACGGCGACGCACGCAAGCCCGTGCGCCCGGCGGCCGAGGCCCGGATGGAGGAACGCTTCGAGGCGCGCAT
This sequence comes from Pseudomonadota bacterium, assembly GCA_023436025.1. Lineage (GTDB taxonomy): Bacteria > Pseudomonadota > Gammaproteobacteria > Burkholderiales > Burkholderiaceae_C > Ramlibacter. The sequence continues at coordinate 3,640 of JAEZKX010000362.1, forward strand.
CGCCGGGGGCGGCTTCATCGAGCCCAAGGACTGGATGCCGGAGCACTACCGCAAGACCCTGGTGCGGCAGATCAGCCAGCATGCGCACAGCGAGATCGTCGGCATGCTGCCCGAAGGCAACTGGATCACGCGTGCACCGACGCTCAAGCGCAAGGCCATCCTGCTGGCCAAGGTGCAGGACGAAGGCGGCCACGGCCTGTACCTGTACGCGGCCGCCGAGACGCTGGGCACCTCGCGCGACCAGATGCTGGAAGCGCTGCACACCGGCCGCGCCAAGTACAGCTCGATCTTCAACTACCCCACGCTGACCTGGGCCGATGTCGGCGCCATCGGCTGGCTGGTGGACGGCGCGGCCATCATGAACCAGGTGCCGATCTGCCGCTGCTCCTACGGGCCGTATGCGCGCGCCATGATCCGCATCTGCCGCGAGGAGAGCTTCCACCAGCGCCAGGGATTCGAAAGCCTGCTGACCATGATGCACAAGGGCACCGACGCCCAGCGCGCCATGGTGCAGGACGCGGTCAACCGCTGGTGGTGGCCGTCCATCATGATGTTCGGCCCGCCCGACGACCAGTCGCCCAACTCGGCCCAGTCGATGCGCTGGGGCATCAAGCGCTTCTCCAACGACGACCTGCGCCAGAAGTTCGTCGACGCCGCCGTCGAGCAGGCGAAGGTGCTGGGCGTGACGCTGCCGGACCCGGAGCTGAAGTGGAACGAGGCGCGCCAGCACCACGACTTCGGCGCCATCGACTGGGACGAGTTCTGGCGCGTCATCGCCGGCCACGGCCCCTGCAACCGCGAACGCCTGGCCGCCCGCGTGAAGGCGTGGGAGGAGGGGGCCTGGGTGCGCGATGCTGCGTTGGCGTATGCGCGCAAGCAGGTGGCGAAAGCGGAGGCCGCTTGAACTCGGGTACCGGACGCAAAGGTCGCAAAAGCTACGCAAAGGTCGCAAAAGAGCAGCCAACAGGGAAGGGAGTTTCTTTTGCGACTTTTGCGGAACCTTCGCGACTTTTGCGTCCGGCTGTCCGCATTCGGGAGAGTCAAGAATGAGTGACATCGAACGTGAATGGCCGCTGTGGGAAGTGTTCGTCCGCAGCAAGGGCGGGCTGGACCACAAGCACTGCGGCAGCCTGCATGCCAGCGACGCGAAGATGGCGATCCAGATGGCGCGCAATGTCTACACGCGGCGGCAGGAAGGCACCAGCGTGTGGGTGGTGCGCAGCGAGCACATCGTCGCCAGCGACCCCGGCGAGAAGGGCATGTACTTCGATCCGGCCGAGGACAAGGTCTACCGCCATCCGACCTTCTACGCGCTGCCCCCGTCCGTGGACCACATGTGATGCAGCCTTCCATCCAGGTCAGCCAGCGCCCCGAGGTGCAGTACCTGCTGCGCATCGGCGACACCGCCTTGCTGCTGGCGCAGCGCCTGGGCGAGTGGACCGGCCACGCGCCGGTGCTGGAGGAGGACATCGCCCTGGCCAACATGGCGCTGGACCTCCTGGGGCAGGCCCGGGCCGTGCTCACGCGCGCCGGCGCGCTCGAAGGCGCGGGCCACGACGAGGACCAGCTCGCCTTCCTGCGCGAGGAGCGCGACTACCGCAACGCGACGCTGGCCGAGCTGCCGCGCGGCGATTTCGCCGTCACGCAGCTGCGCAACGTGATCGCTTCCACCTTCTTCAAGCTGCTGTGGCAGCGGCTGGCCGATTCCAGTGACGCGGAGCTCGCCGCCATCGCCGGCAAGGCGGTGAAGGAGGCGCGCTACCACCAGCAGCACGCGGCCGACTGGCTGGTGCGGCTGGCGCAGGGCACGGACGAATCGCGCGCCCGCGTCGAGCGCGCCCTGGATGCGCTGTGGCGCTTCACCGCCGAACTGTTCGAGGCCGACGCCGTCGACGAACAGGCCCAGGCCCTCGGCCTCGGGCCGCGCTGGTCCGACCTGCGCCCGGCCTGGGACGCCGAGATCGGCCAGATCTTCGCCGCTGCCGGCCTGCCGGTGCCGGCTGCCACGCCTTTTCGCAGCACCGGCAGGCAGGGCGTGCACAGCGAGCACATGGGCGTGCTGCTGGCGCAGATGCAGCACCTGCAGCGCGCCTACCCGGGAGGCGCATGGTGACGCAGCGCGCCGAGCGGGCCTGGGCCGTGCTGGACACGGTGCTCGATCCGGAGGTGCCGGCGCTGTCGGTGCGCGAGCTCGGCATCGTGCGCGAGGTCATCGACCACGGCGCCGAGCTGGAGGTGGTGCTGACGCCCACCTATTCCGGCTGTCCGGCCACCGAGGCGATCGAGCGTGGCGTGCTGGAGGCCATCGCCGCCGAAGGACTGGGGCCGGCACGCGCCACGCTGCGCCGCGCACCTGCCTGGACCACCGACTGGATCAGTGCGGAGGGCCGGCGCAAGCTGCGCGCCTACGGCATCGCGCCGCCGGGGCCCGCCGGACCTGCGCCCGACGCGGTACAGGTGGTCCAGCTGATGCGGCGCGCGCCGCAGCCGCTAGCCTGCCCGCACTGCGGATCGACGCATACCGAGCGCCTGTCGCCCTTCGGCTCCACCGCCTGCAAGTCGCTGCACCGCTGCCTGGCCTGCCGCGAACCCTTCGAGTACTTCAAGCCGCTATGAGCGCCAGCGCCCTGTTCCATCCGCTGCGGGTGCGCGCGGTGCGGCCCGACACCCCCGAAGCGGTGATCGTCACCTTCGAGGTGCCCGACCACCTGCGCCCGGTGTTCGGCTTCACGCAGGGCCAGTACCTGACGCTGCGCCATGCCATCGCCGGCCAGGACCTGCGGCGCAGCTATTCCATCTGCGCCGGCGTCGACGACGGCGAACTGCGCGTGGGCGTGCGCAAGGTGCGCGACGGCGTCTTCAGCAACTGGATCAACGAACACCTGAAGCCGGGCGACATCCTGCAGGTGATGGCGCCGCAGGGCCGCTTCTTCGTGCCGCTCGCCCCCCAAGCGGCGCGCCACCACCTGGGCATCGCCGGCGGCAGCGGCATCACGCCCATCCTCTCGATCATGAAGACCGTGCTGGCGCGCGAGCCGCGCAGCCGCTTCACGCTGCTGTACGGCAACCGCAGCCCGAAGAGCACCATGTTCAAGGAAGAGATCGAGGACCTGAAGGACCGCTACCTCACGCGCCTGGTGCTGCACCACGTGTTCAGTGACGAGCATGTCGACACCGCCCTCCACCGGGGCGTGATGGACCGCGCCAGGATCGGCCAGTTCCTGCGCACCCTGGTGCCGGCTGCCTCGATCGACCATGCCTTCGTGTGCGGTCCCTTCCAGATGAACGACGAGGCCGAGGCGGCCCTGCTGGCCGCTGGCGTGGCGCAGGACCGCATCCACATCGAGCGGTTCGGCATCGCGCGGTCGGCGCACCAGGTGGGCGCGGTGGTGCACGCCGCGCGCCCCGAGGATGCGGAACTCGCGCGCGTCACCATCGTGCGCGACGGCCTGCGGCGGGAGTTCGTCTTCCGGCGCGAGCAGCCCAGCATCCTCGATGCCGCCTCGGCCGCCGGGCTGGAGGTGCCGTTCTCCTGCACCTCGGGCGTGTGCGGCACCTGCCGTGCGCGCTGCGTGGAAGGCGCGGTGCGCATGGAGCGCAACTTCGCGCTGGACCGCAACGAGGTCGCCGCCGGCTTCGTCCTGACCTGCCAGGCGCACCCGACCAGCGAGAAGGTCGTGCTCTCCTTCGACGAGCGCTAGACCGTGGGCCGAGGACGTTCCGCCGGCTACGAGGACCAGCGCGATCTGATCCTGGCGCGCGCCGCCGCGTTGTTCGCGCGCGGTGGCTACCCGGGCACCAGCATGAACCAGGTGGCCGAGGCCTGCGGCCTGTCGAAGGCGACGCTGTACCACTACTACCGCGACAAGTACGCGCTGCTGGTGAACATCGCGGAGGCCCACGTCACGCGGCTGCAGGCCATCGTGCGCGAGACCCTGGCCACGCAGGCCAGACCGGAGGCGCAACTGCGCACGCTGGTCGCCCGGCTGGTGGAGGAATACACCGGGGCCCAGGATGCGCACCGCGTGCTGACCGAGGACGTGAAGTTCCTGGGTGATGCGGACCGCCGGCGCATCCTGGACCAGGAGCGCGAGGTGGTGCGCGGCTTCGCCGAGGTGGTGGCGGCGCTGCGCCCCGACCTGCGCGATGCCGCCATGAGCAAGCCGCTGACCATGCTGCTGTTCGGCATGGTCAACTGGCTGTTCACCTGGATGAAGCCCGACGGACCCATCGACCACGACGCCATGGCGCCCATCGTGGCCGACCTGTTCCTGGGCGGCATCGGGGCCGTCCAGGCGCCCGCGACACGGCGGGGCCTTTCTTCGTAGGATCGACACGCCGCCACGCGCACGCCGTGCACGCGCGTGCCAATGGCGTGTTTGTCGCATCCCTCGCCCCGCATGACCCACCCCGCCCGCATCGCCCTCGCCCTGGCCGCTGCCATCTTCCTGGCGGCCTGGTTCGCCGCCAGCGTGCTGCGCTGGATGCCGTCGATCCAGTTCGCCGTTTGCGCCGGCGGCCGCGGCGCCCTGTGCACGGCCGGCACGCTGTTGTTCGCCTATGTCTACTACGCCGCGCTCACGGTACCCGTCACCGCCGCGCTGCTGGCCTGGGGCATCACGCACCTGCTGGGCCGCGGCCGCCCGGTCGCGCTGGCGCTGGGCGTGCTGCTGCTGGCGGTGGGCGCGCTGTTCCAGGCGATCGGCGTGGGGCTCGAACTGGGCGTGCGCCTCACGTCCGGGCAATGGACCGCGGCCTCCCTGGTGAATAGTGCACTGGCGCCGCTGCTCGCGCTCGGCGGACTGGCCGCCGCCTGGCTGCTGTGGCAAGGCCGCGAAGGAGGGCGGCGACTGGCCATCGCGGTGCTGGCCATCACCATCGCCTCCACCCTGTGGACCGCGTGGCAGTATCCGCAGGCCATCCTGCGCTCGCCCCTGGTGATGCTGGCGCTGCTGCTGCGCATGGCCTTGCTGGCCTACCTGCTCGCACCCCCCGGCCGCGCGGCGACCGCCGCTCCACGCTGACCCGGGATCGTGTGAGATTGTTCATGGCGACCGCCTTGAACAATTCCCTCAACTCCCCGCGCTGAGCCGCGCACACTGCCTCCACGCCACAACGAGCGTGGCCGGATCACCGGCCGCCGCGCCGGGCGCAAAGGGGGAAGCAGCGTGCATAGCGGACTGGCCTTGAAGCTGACGGCAGACTTGTTCTGGACCGGCCTGCTCGTGTGCCTTCCGGTGCTGGGGCTCACCATGCTGGTGGGGCTGGCCGTGTCCATCGTGCAGGTCGTCACGCAGGTGCAGGAGATGTCGCTGTCCTTCGTGCCCAAGCTGGTGGTGGCCGCCGTGGCCATCGTCGCCTTCGGTCCCTGGATGCTGGGCACGCTGTGCCAGTTCGCCGTGCGCCTGTGGACGCAGATCCCGGCACTGGTGTAGGGCGCGCATGAACGACGTCCTGTCCGCGCTCGGTGTCCCGCTGGCGGCCAATGTGCTGCTGCTGTCGGCGCGCCTGGCCGCGCTGTTCCTGATGACGCCCGTCCTCTATGCCGTGCCGCTGCCGCCGTCGATCCGCGTGCTGCTGGTGCTCGGATGGGCGGCGGTGCTGGCGCTGCCACTGGCGGGGCAGCCGCTGGCGGTGGACGGCCTCGGCGGATTGTTCGGTGCCCTGCTGCGCGAAGCCGCGGTCGGCGCCACCCTGGGCCTGGGCGTGATGATGGCTTTCGCCGGCTTCACGCTGGCGGGCCGGCTGCTGGACGTGCAGGTCGGCTTCGGCATGGGCCAGGTGTTCGACCCCCTCACCCGCACCCAGCTGCCGGTGCTGACCTCCATCCTGGGGCTGGCGGCGGTGCTGCTGTTCTTCCTGCTCGAGGGGCACCACATGCTGCTGCGCGGCGTCGCCTTCAGCCTGGAGCGCTTTCCGCTCGGCCAGCCCTGGTCAGTGCAGGGCGCGGCCGCGCCGGTGCTGAAGCAGGCCGCGGGATTGTTCACGCTGGGCTTCGCGCTGGCGGCGCCGGTGGTGCTGTCGCTGCTGCTGGTGGAGTTCGCCCTCGGCGTGGTGGCGCGCAACCTGCCGCAGGTGAACATGTTCGTCATCGGCATGCCGGTGAAGATCCTGGCCGGCCTGCTGGCCCTGTCGGCCTGGGCCGCCGGCATCGATGGCGTCACGCGCCGCCTCCAGGCCGAGATCCACGGCTCCTGGACGGCACTGTTCGAGCAGGGGCGGCGCTGATGGCGGAGCAGGACCTCGAACGCAGCGAAGCCGCCACGCCCTTCAAGCTGAAGAAGGCGCAGGAGCGCGGCCAGGTGGCGCGCAGCGCGGACTTCGTCGCTGCCGCCGTGTTCGCCGCTGCCATGGCTTTCGTCGGCTGGCAGGGCTGGGATGCCACCACCAGCCTCCTGCGCACCTGCCGCGCGCTGCTGGCGGGCCTGGGCAGTGCCCACGAGGGCCTCCCGCGCGCGCTGGCGGCCCGCATGCTGGCCGATGCCGGCGCCGTGCTGCTGCCTTTCCTGCTGCTGCTCGGCGCCACCGCCGTGCTGGCGACCTGGCTGCAGACCGGCGTGGTGCTGTCGGCGCAGCCGCTCAAGCCAGATTTCACCCGGCTCAATCCGGCCACCGGCCTGAAGCGGCTGCTGTCGCTGCGCACCCTGTTCGACGGCGCCAAGGCCTGCGTCAAGCTGGTCCTGCTGGCGGGCGCCGGATGGCTCGCCTTGCAGGCCCTGCTGCCGCAGTTCATCGCGGTCACCGCCCTGTCACCGGCGGCCTTCCTGCACACGCTGGTAGCCGACACGGCGTCTCTGGGCCTGAAGATGGCCCTGGTGCTGTTGCTGCTGGGCGTGGCCGACCTGGCCTACACGCGGCGCGAGTTCGGACAACGCATGCGCATGAGCCGGCGCGAGCTGAAGGACGAGGCCAAGGACCGCGAAGGCGACCCGCGCATCCGCGCCCGGCTGCGCGAGCTGCGCCGCGAAATGCGCAAGCGCAGCCAGGCCTTGCGCAACACCCGCGGCGCCGACGTCGTGCTGACCAACCCCACCCACTATGCCGTGGCGCTGCGCTATGCCCACGGCGAGATGAACGCGCCGCGGCTGGTGGCCAAGGGCGCCGGCACGCTGGCGGCGGCCATGCGCGAGATCGCCTGGCGCCACCGCGTGACCGTGGTGCAGAACCCGGCGCTCACGCGCCGCCTGTTCCGTGCCATGGCCATCGACGAGGAGGTGCCGGTGGCCTTCCACGCCGAAGTGGCGCGCATCATCGTCTGGGTCTTCGCCACCCGCGCCCAGCGCCAGGCAGCCGCGGCATGACGACCTGGCGCGACTTCTTCGGGCGCCATGCCGACGTCGCCATGGTGTTCGCCGTGCTCGGCGTGCTGATGGTGCTGTTCCTGCCCATCCCCAAGGCGCTCCTGGACTTCCTGATCCTGGCGAACTTCGGCTTCGCGCTGCTGGTGCTGCTGCTGACCTTCTTCGTGACCCGGCCGGTCGATTTCTCGACCTTCCCCTCCCTGCTGTTGATCGCCACCTTGTTCAGGCTCTCGCTCAACGTCGCCGCCACGCGCCTGATCCTGGCGGAGGCGGACGCGGGCCGCGTGATCACCGCCATCGGCGCCTATGTCGTGGCCGGCCAGTTCGTCGTCGGGCTGATCGTGTTCTTCATCCTGGTGGTGGTGCAGTACGTGGTGGTCACCAGCGGCGCCCAGCGCGTGTCGGAGGTGGCTGCGCGCTTCACGCTGGACAGCATGCCCGGCCAGCAGATGAGCATCGATGCCGACCTCAACATGGGCTTCATCGACCAGGCCGAGGCCCAGCGCCGGCGCCGCCGGCTGGAAAAGGAGGCCGGCTTCTACGGTGCGATGGACGGGGCCTCCAAGTTCGTCAAGGGTGATGCCATCGCCGGCATCGTCATCCTCCTGATCAACATCGTGGGTGGACTGGTGATCGGCATCGCGCAGCACAAGATGCCCTGGGGCCAGGCGCTGCAGACGTACACGCTGCTGACCATCGGCGACGGCATCGTCACGCAGGTGCCGGCCCTGGTGATCGCCGTGGCCACCGGCATCATCGTGACGCGCTCGGCGGGCGACGGCAACTTGAGCCGCGAAGCCCTGCGCCAGGTGACGGCCTTCCCGAAGACGCTGCTGCTGGTCGCTGCCGGCCTGGCGGGCCTGGTGCTGCTGCCCGGCATCCCGGCCTTGCCGGGGCTGGTGCTGGTCGGCGCCGCGCTGGCGGCGGCCTGGCTGGCGATGCGCATGCGCGGGGCCGGCGACACCGACGAAGCCGCGCAGCAGGCGCCGGCCTCGGCGGCCGCGCCGGAGACGGCCGATGTGCTGCCGGTGGAACCGATCGAGATCCTGGTCGGCGCGCGCTGGGGCACCCAGGTCAACGATGCCGCGGGCCTGTTCATGGAGCGCATCGCCGCCTTGCGCAAGCAGCATGCCGACGAATTCGGCCTGGTGCTGCCGCGCATCCGCTTTCGCAACCAGCCGCGGCTGGCGCCCGGCGCCTACGAGATCCACATCGACGGTGCGCTGGTGGCGCGCGCCCAGGCCGACGAGGACCGGCTGCTGGCGATCCATCCGGCCGGCGATATCCGCTCCATCCCCGGCGAAGCCACGCGCGACCCGACCTACGGCCTGCCGGCGCTGTGGATCGCACCGGAGCAGCGCGAAGCCGCCACCGCCGCGCGCTACACGCTGGTCGACGCGACCACGGTGTTCCTCACCCACCTGGCCGAGGTGCTGCGGCGGGAGTGCCCGACCCTGCTGACCCGGGCGGAAACCGACCGCATCCTGGCACGGGTGCGGGCGACGCAACCCGGGCTGGTGGAAGAGGTGGTGCCGGTGCTGCTGTCCACCAGCGACGTGCAGAAGGTGCTGCAGAACCTTCTGCGCGAGAAGGTCTCGATCCGCCATGCCGAGGCCGTGCTGGAGACGCTGGCCGACGCTGCCCGCCACACCAAGGATGCCGGCGCGCTGACGGAACTCGTGCGCCAGCGCCTGGGCCAGGCCATCTGCCAGGGCCTGGCCGGCGAGGCCGCGGCGCTGCACGTGTTGACGCTCGATCCTGCGGTGGAGGGCCACCTGCTGCAGAACCTGCAGGCCGCGCAGCGCGAGGGCCGGCCCGGCCCTTTCGTGCTGGAGCCCAAGATGCTGGAGAAGCTGGTGCTGCACCTGATGCAGCAGGCCGAAAAGATGATGAAGAGCAACCTGCTGCCGGTGCTGCTGTGCGCGCCGGAGCTGCGCCGCCATCTGCGCGCCCTGTCCGAGCGGGGCCTGCCGCACCTGCGTGTGCTGTCGATGGCGGAGGTTCCGCACAACCTCGAGCTCAAGTCGTACGCGACGGTGGGCCTGTGACCCCGGAAGGACGCGCATGAACGAGATCCTGGCCCTCACCCTGCATGCCCTGCGCGGCGACATGGCGCGGCTGGACACCGTGGCCATGAACCAGGCCAATGCCAACACGCCGGGCTACAAGCGCGAAGTGCCCGCGCTTGCCTTCGCGCAGCGCGTCGAGGGCGCGCTGGCCGATGCCACGCGCATGGACCTGCGCCAGGGCACCCTCAAATCCACCGGGCAGGCGTTGGACCTCGCCCTGTCCGGCGGCGGCTGGTTCGAGGTGATGACCGAGCACGGCCCCGCCTACACGCGCCAAGGCAACTTCCGCGCCGATGCGCGCGGCCGGCTTGTCACCGAGCAGGGACATCCGGTCATGGGCCAGGCGGGCGAGATCCTGCTGCCCCAGGGCACGGCCCACATCGACGCCCAAGGCCGCGTGTTCGAGGGCCATCCGGCGGGCGCGGGCACGGTGGCGCGCACCGGCGAGGCCGCGCTGGCGCAGCTCAGGATCGTGGCCTTCGGCGATGGCGCCAGCCCCGAGCGCGCGGGCGCCGGCCTGGTGCGCTTCCACGGTGCGGCGGCGCAGCCCGCCGACCCGCGCACGGAGGTGCGGCAGGGCCACCTGGAGAACTCGAACGTCAGCGCCATGGACGAGATGGTGCAGCTGCTGCGCACGCTGCGCCATTTCGAGTCGGTGCAGAAGGCCACGACCGGCTACGACGAGATGCTCGGGGGCGCGATCCGCCGCCTGGGCGAAAACGCCTGAGGAGATCCGCATGTCCGACGCACTCGCCATCGCTGCCACCGGCATGCAGGCCCAGCAACTCCACGTGGAGTCCATCGCCAACAACCTCGCCAACGTGCAGACGCCCGGCTACAAGAAGACGCGCATGCTGTTCGCCGACCTGGTCATGCCGGGGATGGCGCGCGCTGCCGGCGATGCGCCGCTGGCGCTGGTGGCGGGTGCGCATGCGGGCGTGGGCATCGCCAGCGCGGCGCGCCTGTTCGACGCGGGCGACATGAAGAAGACCGAATCGCCCTGGGACCTGGCGATCCAGGGCGAGGGTTTCCTGGAGGTGGCGATGCCGGACGGCTCGCGGGCCTATGTGCGCGGCGGCACCTTCCAGCTGAATGCCGATGGCCAGCTGGCCACGCCATCGGGCCTGCCGCTCAAGCCCGGCATCCACATCCCCGACAACGCCGAGGGCCTGCTGGTGTCCGCCACCGGCCGCGTGCAGGCGCGCCTGCCGGGACAAACCCAGCTGGTCGAGGCGGGCCAGCTGGAGCTGGTGCGCTTCGCCCACGCGCCGGGCCTGGTAGCGCAGGGCGGCGGCATCTACCGCGCCACCGAAGCGTCCGGCGAGCCCATCGGCGGGCGTCCCGGAGAAGACGGCATGGGCGTCGTGGCACAGGGCTTCCAGGAAGGCTCCAACGTCAAGCTGGTCGAGGAGATGGTCGCCCTCATGGTCGCGCAACGCGCCTATGAAGCCAGCGTCAAGGTCGCCCAGGCCTCGGACGAGATGCTGGGCATGGTCAACGGGCTGCGGCGATGAAGCGGACTGCGCTCTTCGCTGCCGTGATCGCTTCCCTGGCCATGCAGGCGCAGGGCGCCGGCATCGTGGCGAAACTTCGTCCGCAGGTCGAGGTGCGCGGCCCGCTCGTGACCCTCGACGACGTGGCGCTGCTGCGCAGCGAGGACCTGGAGGCGCTGCGCACGCTCATGGCCGTGCCGCTGGGGCCGGCGCCTGCGGCCGGCACCCGCGTGCTGTTGCAGCGCGAGCAGCTCGAGGGATGGATCGCGCGGCGCGCACGGGGGATCGCGCAACGCATCGACTGGCACGGCCCCGTGGCCGTCCAGGTGGGTGCCGCTTCGAGCTGGGTGCGTGGCGAGGCGCTGGTCGCCGCGGCCGAGCCGGCGCTGCGCGAATGGCTGGCGGGGCAGGGCCTGGAGGCGGAGCTGGCAGCGGCCACGCCTGCGCCGGACTTCCAGGCGCCAGCCGGCGCGATCACGCTGCGGCCGCGCGCGCTGCCGGCCGCTGCGGTGCGCCAGCGCATGCGGGTCTGGATCGATGTCTACGGCGGCGACCGCTTCGTGCGTTCGGTGCCCGTGGCCTTCCATGTGGCCCTGGCACCGGCG
>JAEZKX010000436.1 GCA_023436025.1 Pseudomonadota bacterium
ACGGCCGCAGCCCGACACCGACCCACCACCATCGCCAGTTCGAGACGATGGGGGCCCATCCCACCGCCACCGGCACCTGGTTCACGGTGTGGGCACCCAACGCGCGCGACGTCGCCGTCATCGGCGCGTTCAACGGCTGGCAGGCCGAGCCGCTGCGCCGCCTCGACGACGGCAGCGGCCGCTGGAGCGGCTTCGTCGAAGGCGCCCGCCCCGGCCAGTGCTACAAGTTCCGCATCCAGGATCCGTGGGGCCGCTGGATGGACAAGGCGGACCCCTACGCCTTGCGCATGGAGCATCCCCCCGGCACGGCCTCCCAGATCTGGGACTTGGCGTACGACTGGGGCGACGGCGAATGGATGCGCAGCCGCTGGCAACGGCAGGCGCAGCGCACCGCGATCTCCATCTACGAGGTGCACCTCGGCTCCTGGCAACGCGAGGAGGACGGCCGCTTCCTCAACTACCGCGACCTCGCGCACCGCCTGGCCACGCATTGCCACAACATGGGCTTCACCCATGTGGAGCTGATGCCGGTCACCGAGCATCCGTTCTACGGTTCCTGGGGCTACCAGACCACTGGCTACTACGCGCCGACGGCGCGCTACGGCACGCCGCAGGACCTGATGGCCTTCGTCGACACCCTGCACCAGCAGGGCATCGGCGTGTTCCTCGACTGGGTGCCCTCGCACTTCCCGGCCGACCCCCATGCGCTGGCGCGCTTCGACGGCACCTACCTGTACGAGCACGAAGACCCGCGCAAGGGCTTCCACCCGGAGTGGAACAGCCTGATCTTCAACCTCGGGCGCTACGAGGTGCGCGACTTCCTCATCTCCAACGCCCTGTTCTGGCTGGAGAAGTACCACTTCGACGGCCTGCGGGTGGACGCGGTGGCGTCCATGCTGTACCTGGACTACGCGCGCGGCCATGGCGAGTGGATTCCCAACGCGGAGGGCGGCAACCAGAACCACGAGGCCGTGCGCTTCCTGCAGGACCTCAACACCACCGTCTACGCCCGCTTCCCCGATGTGCACATGATCGCCGAGGAGTCCACCTCCTGGCCCGCGGTGTCGCGCCCGGTCGAGTGGGGCGGCCTGGGCTTCGGCATGAAGTGGAACATGGGCTGGATGAACGACACGCTGCGCTACGTGTCGCGGCCGCACTTCTACCGCCACTGGCACGGCGACGACATCCGCTTCTCGGCCGTCTACGCCTTCCACGAGAACTTCATCCTGCCGCTGTCGCACGACGAGGTGGTCTACGGCAAGGGCAGCCTGCTCGCCCGCCAACCCGGCGACGAGTGGCAGCGCTTCGCCGGCCTGCGCAATCTGTACGGCCTGATGTGGGCGCATCCGGGCAAGAAGCTCCTGTTCATGGGCGGCGAGTTCGGCCAGGTGGAGGAATGGCACCACGAACGCACGCTCGACTGGCACCTGTGGGCGCGCCCGCTGCATGCCGGCCTGGCGCGCTGGGTGGCCGACCTCAACGCGCTGTACCGCCGCATGCCGGCGCTGCATGCCAACGACTTTGACAGCCAGGGCTTCGCCTGGCTGCCCTGCGAGCAGCAAGAAAGCACCGTCCTGACATTCCTGCGCCGCGGCGGCGCCCAGGATCCCTACGCCGTGGCGATCTGCAACATGACGCCGCAACCGCGCACCCTGCGGGTGGCGCTGCCGGCGGCGGGCGACTGGCACGAACTGCTCAACAGCGATGCGCCCGTCTACGGCGGCAGCGGCGTCGGCAACCTCGGCTGCGTGCGCGCCGCGCCACAAGCCATCGGCGGCTGGCCCGCCAGCGCGCTGGTCACGGTGCCGCCCCTGGGCACCGTGATCCTGTCGAACCACCCCATTCCAACGACTACACCTTCTCAGGGAGAACACCATGCCCGCCAATAAGAATGTCCTGGCTTTCGTCATGGGCGGGGGCGAAGGCTCGCGACTGCACCCGTTGACGGCCAACCGCTGCAAGCCCGCGGTGCCCTTCAACGGCAAGCACCGGATCGTCGATTTCGTGCTGTCCAACCTGGTCAACTCCGAGATCTACTCCACCTACCTGCTGGTGCAGTACAAGTCGCAGTCGCTGATCGAGCACGTGCGGCAGTCGTGGACCATGGCGCGCTTCATCCCCAACCACTTCATCACGGTGGTGCCGCCGCAGATGACGCAGGGGCCGGAGTGGTTCCAGGGCACGGCCGACGCCGTCTACCAGAACATCCACCTGATCGAGAGCTTCCAGCCCGACATCGTGTGCGTGTTCGGCGCCGACCACATCTACCGCATGGACGTGCGGCAGATGATCGACTTCCACACCCGCAGCAACGCCCAGGCGAGCGTGGCGACCATCCCGGTGGCGCTGAAGGAGTGCGACCAGTTCGGCATCGTCGAGATCGACGAGGACCACCGCATCATCGACTTCAAGGAAAAGCCCAAGGCGGCCCGCCCCATGCCCGGCAGCCGCACGCATGCGCTGGCCTCCATGGGCAACTACATCTTCAATGCCGACGTCCTGCTGACGCAGCTGAAGAAGATGCACGAGAACGGCGAGACCGACTTCGGCAAGCACATCCTGCCGTCCATGGTGAAGAGCCACAAGCTGGTGGCCTACGATTTCGCCACCAACACCATCCCCGGCACCGAGCCCTACGAGGAACATGCCTACTGGCGCGACGTCGGCACCATCGACGCCTACTTCCAGGCGCATTTCGACACGCTGGGGGCCCAGCCGCGCTTTCGCATGACCAACCGGCGCTGGCCGATCTACGCCAGCCCGGACCAGGCCGAGTCGGCCCAGATCGAGAACGGCGTGATCCACCGCTCGGTGGTCGGCTCGGGCAGCATCGTCGACGGCGCCACGCTGGACCACGCCATGCTGCGGCGCTCGGTGCTGGTGGAGCCCAACGCCAGCCTGGAGCACTGCATCGTGATGGAGCGCTCCCGCCTGGGCCGCGGCGCCCAGGTGCGCCGCGCCATCATCGACCAGGACAACGACGTGCCGCCTGGCGAGCGCATCGGCTTCGACCCGGAAGCCGACCGCAAGCGCTTCCACGTCACCGAAAGCGGCATCGTGGTGGTACCGGCCGGCTACTTCCCCCCGCGCAGGAACGCCCCGCCCTACCCCGCCGAGCTCGACGAACCGGCCCTGGGCGAAGGGCAACGGCCCACGGAAATGCTTGCATGACGGCGCAAGCCGTCGCCAAGACCCGCGCTCACCGCATCAGCAGTCCACCGGCGGAGGCCGGGGCGCCCCTCCCCGCCGCCATGCACCCGGCCGGCCGTCCCTGGCCGCTGGGGGCCACGTTGGTGGAGGGCGGCGTCAACTTCGCCGTCCACGCCAGCGCCGCCGAGCGGGTGGAGATCTGCCTGTTCTCCGCGCCCGACGCCGAGGAGGACCGCCGCATCACGCTGCCGGGGCGCACCGACGACACCTGGCACGGCTTCGTGCCCGGGCTGCAGGCGGGCCAGCTGTACGGCGTGCGCGTGCACGGGCCCTACGACCCGCAGCAGGGCTGGCGCTGCAATCCCTACAAGCTGCTGCTGGATCCGTACGCGCGGCAGATCGACCGGCCGCTGCGCGGCGCCGCCTGGCAGTACGGCTATCCCCTGGGCCAGGACAAGCGCGACCTGCACATGGACACGCGCGACAACGCGGCGCAAGCGGCCAAGTGCGTGGTGGTCGACCCGCGCTTCGACTGGGAAGGCGACCGTCACCCGGGCATCGCCATGGAGGACAGCGTCTTCTACGAGGTGCACGTGCGCGGGTTCACCATGCAGATGCCGCAGGTGCCCGAGAAGCTGCGCGGCACCTTCCTGGGGCTGGCCAGCCCGCCGGCGATCCGCCACCTGAAGGAGCTGGGCATCACGGCGGTGCAACTGCTGCCGGTGCAGACCTTCAACGACGAGCGCCGGCTGGTCGACCTGGGCCTGGCCAACTACTGGGGCTACAACAGCATCGGCTTCTTCGCGCCCGAGCCGCGCTACCTGGCCGAGGGAGATCCCAACGAATTCCGCCGGATGGTGAAGGCCCTGCATGCCGAGGGCATCGAGGTGATCCTCGACGTGGTCTACAACCACAGCTGCGAAGGCAACCACCTGGGGCCCACGCTCAGCTTCAAGGGCCTGGACAACCGCGCCTACTACCGCCTGACGGAGGACCACCGCCACTACCTCGATTTCACTGGAACCGGCAACACCCTGGACGCCAGCCAGCCCGCGATGCTGCGGCTGCTGATGGACAGCCTGCGCTACTGGGTGGAGGAGATGCACGTCGACGGCTTCCGCTTCGACCTGACGCCGGCCATCGCGCGCAACGCCCAGGGCGCCTTCGACCACCGCAGCCCCTTCCTGTCGGCCGTCGCCCAGGACCCGGTGCTGCAGCGGGTCAAGTTGATCGCCGAGCCCTGGGACCTGGGCGACCACGGCTACCAGGTGGGCGGCTTTCCGCTCGGCTGGAGCGAGTGGAACGGCCAGTACCGCGACCGCGTGCGCGACTACTGGCGCGGCATCGAAGGCAGCCTGGGCGACTTCGCCGCCGCGCTGTGCGGCTCGGCGGACATCTACGGCTATTCACGCCGCGGACCGCGCGCCAGCGTCAACATCGTCACCGTGCACGACGGCTTCACGCTGCACGACCTGGTCAGCTACAACGACAAGCACAACGAGGCCAACGCCGAGGACAACCGCGACGGCGAGAGCCATAACCGCAGCTGGAACTGCGGCGCGGAGGGCCCCACCGACGACCCGCAGATCCTGGCTTTTCGCGAGCGCCAGAAGCGCAACTTCCTCACCACCCTGTTCGCGTCGCGCGGCGTGCCGCTGCTACTGGGCGGCGACGAGATGAGCCGCACCCAGGGCGGCAACAACAACGCGTATTGCCAGGACAACGCGGTCAGCTGGTTCGACTGGAGCGAAGCGCGCCGCCACGATCCCCTGATCGCCTTCACCCGCGCCGTCATCCGGCTGCGGCGCGAGCTGCCGGTGCTGCGCCGCAACGCCTGGCTCACCGGCGAGCCCGACGAACACGGGCGCCGCGACATCGGCTGGTACAGCGTCTGGGGCATCGAGATGACGGCGGAGGAATGGACCAATCCGGCGGTGCGCTGCGTCGCCGCCGTGCTGGACGCGCGCTATGCCCATTCCCACGAGGCTTCCGACACCTCGGTGCTGCTGGTGTTCAACGCCACGCCGGAGGACGCCACCTTCACGCTGCCGCAGGTCCCCGGCCACGCCGGCCAGTGGCTGCTGCGCATCGACACCGGGGAAGGCCACTTCGACCCGGAGGAAGCCCGCGCCTACCTGCCGGGCGGCAAACTCGAACTGCAGTCCCATTCGATGGCGCTGCTGACGCAACAACCGCAGGAGTAGTCACGTGCGTTGCGAGCACCCCATGCCTTTCGGCGCCCGCCTGCACGACGGCGGCGCCACCTTCCGCCTGTGGGCACCGGCCGCGCGGCGCGCGGACCTGGCGACCTACGCCGCCACCACCGCCACGCCGGCCTTCCACCCCGCCACCGCTGCCGGTGACGGCTGGTGGGAATGCCGTGTCGAGGGCGTCGCAGCGGGTACGCTGTACCAGTGGCGCATCGACCGCGAACTGCTGGTGCCCGACCCGGCCTCGCGCCACAACCCGCAAGGTCCGCACCACCCCAGCGCCCTGGTCGACCCCGGCGCCTTCGAATGGGACGCCGGCTGGGCCGGCCGGCCCTGGCACGAGACCGTGCTGTACGAACTGCACGTGGGCACGTTCACCGACGAGGGGACCTTCCGCGCCGCCACGGCGAAGCTGCAGGAACTGAAGGACGCCGGCATCACCGCCGTGGAGCTGATGCCGGTGGCCGACTTCGCCGGCCGCTTCGGCTGGGGTTACGACGGCGTGCTGCCGTTCGCGCCCCACCATGCCTATGGCACGCCGGACGACCTCAAGCATTTCGTGCAGGCGGCGCACCGCCTGGGGCTGATGGTGTTCCTCGACGTGGTCTACAACCACTTCGGGCCGGACGGCAACTACCTGCACGCCTACGCACCGGCCTTCTTCTCCAGGACCAAGCAGAGCCCCTGGGGCGCTGCGATCAACTTCGACGGCGAGGACAGCCGGGCGGTGCGGGACTACTTCATCCACAACGCCCTCTACTGGCTGCAGGAGTACCGCTTCGACGGGCTGCGACTGGACGCCGTGCATGCGATCGACGACGGCAGTCCGCTGCACGTGCTGGACGAGCTGTCGCAGGCGGTGCGCGCCGCCACCGAAGGCCGCCATGTGCACCTGGTGCTGGAAAACGAGGACAACGGCTGGCGCCACCTGGCGCCGACGCCGGTGCCGGGCCGCTTCGACGCCCAGTGGAACGACGACTTCCACCACGTGTTGCACGTGGCCATGACCGGCGAGACGCACCGCTACTACCAGGACTACGGCCGCGAGCCGCTGGACCTGCTGGCGCGCTCGCTCACCCACGGCATGCTGTTCGAAGGCTCCGAGCGCAAGGACGGGGCGCGGGTGAACGTGCAGGCGACGCCGCCGCAGCCGCTCACCACGCTGGTGAACTTCGCCCACAACCACGACCAGGTCGGCAACCGCGCGCGCGGCGAGCGCCTGGGCCGGCTGGTGCCGGAAGAGGCGGCGCTGCTGCCCACGCTGCTGGCGCTGCTGACGCCCGCCATCCCCATGCTGTTCTTCGGCGAGGAGTTCGGCGCGCCCGAGCCCTTCCTCTATTTCGCCGACTGGGAGGGCGAGCTGCGCAAGGCGGTGCGCGCGGGGCGCAGGCGCGAGTTCGGCCACGAGGAAGCCCACGACCTGCCCGACCCGTGTAGCGAGGCCACCTTCCACGCCAGCCGGCCCGGCCGTGCGCGGCTGCAGACGGAGGCCGGCCGCGCCTGGCTGGCCGAAGTGAAGGCCGCGCTGGCCGCGCGTCGGGCGCACATCACACCCCGCCAGGGCCTGCTTTCGACCGGCAAGCACACGGCACAGCGCTTGGACGAGCGCGGCCTGGCGGTGCAATGGCGCTACGACGACGGCCAGGTGCTGTGCCTGGAACTCAACCTCGGCGCGCAGCCGCTGGCGGTGCCGCCGCAGCACCTGGGCCCGGTGGAAGCCACGCCGGTCTTCAGCCACCGCTGGCCGCAAGACGCGCCGGCCGGCCACTGGCCGCCCTACGCCGCCCGCTGGACGCTGGGCCAGGAGATCACCCAGTGAACACCGTCGTCGAAGCCGCCCCCTGGGACCTCACGGAACAGGCGCGCCGGCTGGGCGTGGCCGACCGCTACCACGGCTTCTGGGGCGAGGAGGAACAGGTGCCCGAGGCGGTGTTGCGGCGTGCGGTGCAGGCCATGCAGGGCGACGGCCCCGGCCGCCCGGAGCAGCACCTGGGCCTGCCGCCGGTGTGGGTGGCGCGCGAGGGCGACCCGCTGGTACTGCGCTGGCCGCGCCAGGATGGCGCAGCCGGCCACTGGCGGCTGACGGCGGAGGACGGCGGCAGCGAGGTCGCCACCGGCACGCTGCAGCACGCGCACGGCGAGCTGCACATCCACCTGCCGGCCGGCCTGGCCACCGGCTACTACCGGCTGGCGCTGGCCGAGGCGCCGCAGGATGCCTGCCGCGTGGTGGTGGCGCCGCGCCAGTGCCACGTCGCGCCGCAGTTGCAGGGCGGCGAGCGCTGGTGGGGCTGCACCATCCAGCTCTATGCGCTGCGCTCCTCGCGCAACTGGGGCATCGGCGACTTCGGCGACCTGCGGCGCCTGTGCGACGCCGCGGCGCACCAGGGCGCCTCCTTCATCGGCCTCAGTCCGCTGCACGCGCTGTTCCCGCACAACCCGGACGTCGCCAGTCCCTACAGCCCGTCCAGCCGCAAGGCGCTCAATCCGATCTACCTCGACGTGCAGACGCTGGTCGACCTCAGCGGCTGCGAGGAAGCCGTGCAGAAGGTGCAGTCCGACGCCTTCCAGGACCGCCTGCGTGCCCTGCGCGAGACCGAGATGGTGGCCTACGGCGAGGTCGCGCGCGCCAAGGAGGAGGTGCTGCGGCTGCTGTGGCGCCACTTCGAGCAGCACGAGCTGCGCAGCGAGCTGTCGCGCGGCGCGCACTTCCTGCGCTTCCTGCGCGAGCGCCAGGCCTCCCTCGGCCGCCACGCGCTGTTCGAGGCTTTGCAGGAGCACCTGCATGCGCAGGACCCGAACGTCTGGGGCTGGCCGGCCTGGCCCGAGGCCTACCGTGATCCCGAGGGCGAAGCCGTGCAGGCCTTCGCGCGCGACCATGCCTCCGACGTGCAGTACCGCCTGTGGCTGCAGTGGCTGGCGGAGCTGCAGCTCGAATCGTGCCAACGCTATGCGAAGACGCGCGGCATGGGCATCGGCCTGTACTGCGACCTCGCGGTCGGCGTCAACGGCGGTGGCGCCGAGACCTGGGTGGAGCACGACACCTTCGCGCTGGGCATGCATGCCGGCGCCCCTCCCGACCCGCTGGCACCCACCGGCCAGGACTGGGGCCTGCCGCCCTGGAGCCCGCAGCGCCTGCGCGAGGCGCGCTACCAGCCCTTCATCGACACCCTGCGCGCCAACATGCGCCACAGCGGCGCGCTGCGGCTGGACCACGTGATGGCCCTGATGCGGCTGTTCTGGACCGGCCCCGACGGCGGCACCTACGTCGACTACCCGCTGGACGACCTGATGGGCGTGCTGGCCCTGGAGAGCCAGCGCCACCAGTGCATGGTGATCGGCGAGGACCTGGGCAACGTGGCGCCGCGCATGCGCGAACTGATGCAGGAGGGCAACCTGCTGTCGTACAAGCCGCTTTTGTTCGAGCGCGAGGACGATGGCGCCTTCCGGGCCCCGGCGCAGTGGCAGCCCAAGGCGCTGGCCGTGGTCAGCACGCACGACCTGCCGACGCTGCGCGGCTTCTGGATGGGCGAGGACATCGAGCTGGCGGCGAAACTGGGGCTCTATCCCGACCAGGCCGCGCGCGAGCTGCAGGTGCTGGCGCGTGCGCAGGACCGCGCGCGCCTGCTGATGGCGCTGGAGCGCGAACAGCTGCTGCCCGAGGGCGCCACGGTGCAGCCCACCTCGCTGCCCGACGCCACCCAGGCCTTCGTCGACGCCGTCTACGCCTTTCTCGCGCGCACGCCGTGCTGGCTGGTGGGCGTGCAGCTGGAGGACGTCACCGGGCAGCTGCTGCAGGTCAACGTGCCCGGCACCACCGAGGAGCGCTTTCCCAACTGGCGGCGCAAGCTGGCCGTGCCCGTCGAGGGACTGGGCAGCGATCCGCGCTGGGGTTCGCTGGCCGCGGTGCTGCGTGCCGAGCGCAGCGGCCCGCGCGCCGGCGAGCAGGCGCCGCAGGAACTGCCGCCGCTGCACACGGCGCACATTCCCTGCGGCACCTACCGCGTGCAGTTCCACAAGGACAACACCTTCGAGCAGGTGGCCCAGGTCGTGCCCTATCTCCATGCGCTCGGCATCAGCCACCTGTACAGCTCGCCCTACCTGCGCGCCCGCCCCGGCAGCACGCACGGCTACGACATCGTCGACCACGGCGAGCTCAACCCCGAGGTCGGCGACGAGCGCGCCTTCGCCCGCCTGTGCCAGGCGCTGCGCCGCGCCGGCATGGGCCAGATCCTGGACGTGGTGCCCAACCACATGGGCGTGCTGGAGGCCGACAACGCCTGGTGGCTGGACGTGCTGGAGCACGGCCTTGCCTCGCCGCATGCCGAGACCTTCGACATCGAATGGAAGCCGGCCCAGCCCGAGATGGCGGGCCGCCTGCTGCTGCCGGTGCTCGGCGACCACTACGGCAAGGTGCTGGAAGCCGGCGAGATCCGGCTGCACTTCGACCCCGCGGCGGGCGAGTTCGGCCTGCGCTACTGGGACCACCGCTTCCCCATCGATCCGGCCAGCTACCCCGAGATCCTGGCGGTGCTGCCGGCGCCGCCGGCGCGCGACGACAGCGAGGGCGACAGCCACGCGGTGGTATCGGCCCTGCTCGCGGCTTTCGGCCGCCTGCCCTCGCGCGACGATCCCGACGCGGAGCTGCGGCGCGCCCGGGTGCGCGACGCCGGCGTCTACAAGCGTCAGCTGGCCCGCCTGGCCGACCGCCACGAATGGCTGGCCCGCTGGATCGAGGCCTGCGTGCAGCTCCTGAACGGCCAGGCCGGCGAGCCGACCAGCTTCGACGCGCTCGACCGCCTGATCTCGGCGCAGGCCTACCGGCTGGCCGACTGGCGGGTGGCGAGCGACGACGTCAACTACCGCCGCTTCTTCGACGTCAACACGCTGGCGGCGCTGCGCATGGAACGGCCCGAGGTGTTCGAGGCCACGCACCGCAAGGTGCTGCACTGGCTGCAGGACGGCATGCTCAGCGGCCTGCGCATCGACCATCCGGACGGCCTGTCGGACCCCAAGGCCTACTTCGACACCCTGCAGGCCCGCTACGCCGCGCAGGCCGAGGTCGGCGGCCACCAGCCGCGCGCGCTCTACCTGGTGGTCGAGAAGATCCAGGCCGAACACGAGCCGCTGCCGGAGGACTGGCCGGTGCACGGCGACACCGGCTACCGCTTCGGCAGCTTGGTCAACGGCCTGTTCGTCGAAAGCCGCAACGAGAACGCACTGCTGGCGGCCTACCACGCCTTCACCGACGCGCCGACCGACTTCGAGAGGATCCTGCACGACTGCAAGCGGCTCATCATCGAGACCTCGCTGTACTCGGAGTTGAACTGGCTGGCGCATGCGCTGCACCGGCTCACGCGCACCAACCGGCGCCGCGCCGACTTCACCCGCAACCGCCTGCGCTGGGCGCTGGCCGAGGTGGCCGCAGCCTTCCCGGTCTACCGCACCTACCTGCGGGTGGACGAGCCGGCCAGCCCCATGGACCGCCGCCACATCGACTGGGCCATCGCCGCCGCCCAGCGCCGCCTGGGCAGCTCGGAAGCGACGGTGCTGGAGCACCTGCGCGAGGTGCTGCTGGGCGAAGGCGAGGCCGCATCGCTGCCGCGCGAGGAGCGCCGGCGCTTCCTGGCCCGCTGGCAGCAGTTCACCGCGCCGGTCACGGCCAAGGCGATGGAGGACACCGCCTTCTACCGCTACATGCCGCTGCTGTCGCTCAACGAGGTGGGCGGCGAGCCGCGCAGCTTCGGCGTCTCGGTCGCGGCCTTCCACTTCGCCAACCAGGCGCGCCAGCGCAGCCGCCCGCACTGCCTGCTGGGAACGTCGACCCACGACAGCAAGCGCGGCGAGGACCTGCGCGCGCGCATCAACGTGCTGTCGGAAATGCCGGCGCAGTGGGAGGACTGCCTGCTGCGCCTGGGCAACTGGGCGCGCCTGTACGCCACCCGCACGCGCGAGCACAGCTGGCCCACGGGCAACGACCTGTGGCTGCTGTTCCAGACCCTGGTGGGCTTGTGGCCGGCCGAGCCACCGGACGACGCCGCACGCGAGGACCTGCGCCAGCGCGTGCAGGCCTACATGCGCAAGGCGGTGCGCGAGGCCAAGCAGAACACCAGCTGGGTCTGCCCCGACAGCGCGTACGAGGAAGCGGTGGAGCGCTACGTCGATGGCGTGCTGCGCGCCGGCCAGCCCAGCCCCTTCGCCGACGAACTGCAGAAGATCACCGCGCGCATCGCGCCCTTCGGCTTTCGCAACAGCCTGGCGCAGGTGGCGCTGAAGTTCACCGTGCCCGGCGTGCCGGATGTCTACCAGGGCTGCGAGCAGTGGAACTTCAGCCTGGTGGACCCGGACAACCGGCGCCCGGTCGACTATGCGCGGCTGACCCGCGACCTGGCCGAGGTGCAGGCGCTGTACCGCGACGGCCACCCGTCGGCCGCGCACTGGCAGGCCCTGCACGCGGGCGTGGCCGACGGCCGCATCAAGCAGCTGGTGACCTGGCGCCTGATGCAGCTGCGGCGCGAGCGGCCGGACCTGTTCCGCGAAGGCAGCTACCTGCCACTGGCCGTGGAGGGCCCCGCCGCCGAACACGCGCTTGCCTTCGCGCGGCTGCACGAGCGCGAAGCCATCCTGGTGGTGACGGCGCGCCTGACCTGGACGCTGTGCCGCGGCGACGACGCCCGGTGGGCGCCGGCGCTGTGGCAGGGCACGCACCTGCGCTGCGGCAACGAAGGCGCGGCCTTGCGGCGCTTCGGCCCCTGGCGCAACTGGCTCACGGGCGCCGAGCACGCCCTGGGCGATGACGACGAGGCCTGCCTCGACCTGACCGAACTGTTCACCGGCGCCGGCGGCCTGCCCTTCGCCGTGCTGGTGGCCCGACACACACCATGAACATCCTTTTTGCCACGCCCGAATGCGCGCCCTACGTCAAGACCGGCGGCCTGGGCGACGTCAGCGCCGCCCTGCCCGCCACGCTGGCGGCGCTGGGGCACGAGGTCCACGTCCTGCTGCCCGCCTACCGCGGCATGAAGGTCAGCGGCGAAATCGGCGACGGCGTCGACCTGCCGGCCTACGGGCCCTGGCCCGCCGCGCAGCTGGTGCCGGTGACCATCGCCGAGCGCCTGACGCTGCTGCTGCTGGCCTGCCCTGCCCTGTACCAGCGGCCTGGCGGCCCCTATGTCGATGCCAGCGGGCGCGACTACCACGACAACGCGCTGCGTTTCGGCCTGCTGTCGCGGGTGGCGGCGCAGATCGGCACCGCGCATTCGCCGCTGAAGCACTGGAGCGCCGACGTGGTCCATGCCAACGACTGGCCGTGCGGCCTGGCGCCGCTGTACCTGGCGCAGGCCCGTCGGGTGGCACCGCACGAACGCACGGCGGCCTCGGTGCTCACCATCCACAACCTGGCCTTCCAGGGCGTGTTCCCCATGGGCAGCGCCGACCTGCTGGGCATCCCGCACGACTGGCGCGGCCTCGACGGCGTCGAGTTCTGGGGCCAGCTGTCCATGCTCAAGGCCGGCCTGCAGTTCGCCGACGCCATCACCACGGTGAGTCCCACCTATGCGCGCGAGATCCAGACCGAGCAGCATGGCGTGGGCCTGGACGGCGTGCTGCGCGCTCGCGCCGGCCGCCTGCACGGCATCCTCAACGGCATCGATCGCAAAACCTGGAACCCGGCCACCGACGCGCTGCTGCCGCACCACTTCCGGCCCGGCCGGATGCAGGGCAAGGCCCAGTGCAAGGCGGCGCTGCAGGCGCGCTGCGGCCTGCCGGTCACCAAGACAGTGCCGCTGTTCGCGCTGGTGAGCCGCCTCACGCCGCAAAAGGGCGTCGACCTGGTGCTGGCGGTCCTGCCCAAGCTGCTGCAGGCCGGCGCGCAGCTGGTGGTGCTGGGCCAGGGCGAGCCGGCGCTGCAGCAGGCGCTGGCCGAGGCGGCGCAGCAGCATCCCCAGCAGGTGGCGGTGACGCTCGGCTTCGACGAGGGACTGGCCCACCTGGTGGAAGCCGGCGCCGACGTCTTCCTCATGCCCTCGCGCTTCGAGCCTTGCGGTCTCAACCAGATGTACAGCCAGGCCTACGGCACGCCCCCGGTGGTGGCGCCGGTGGGCGGGCTGGTCGACTCGGTGGCCGACGCCGATGCCGAGCCGCACAACGGCACCGGCTTCGTCATGCGCAGCTGCGACGCCGCCGGCCTGGACGAAGCGCTGCACCGCGTGTTCGCGGCCTGGGCCGAGCCGGCGCGCTGGCGCCGCATCCAGGCCAATGGCATGGCGCGCGACTTCGGCTGGGAAGACAGTGCCCAGGCCTACCTCGCGGTCTACCAGCCCGGCTGGCCTGGCGCGACGGTGCCGCCGACGCACGGCGGCATCCCGGCGCAGGTTTGACGGCAGCGCCTCAAGGCGCCGGCACGATGCGTTCGCCCTGGATGTTGTCACCCAGGAAATCGAGCAGGCGCCGCACCGCCGGCACCATGCCGCGCCGCGACGGGAACACCGCCAGCACCTTGCCCGTGGGCGGCGCCCAGCCGGCCAGCACCGGCACCAGCGCGCCGGCGCGCAGCTCTTCGCGGCACAGGTAGTCCGGCAGCACGCACATGCCGGTGCCCTGCACCGTGGCGAACTTGAGCGCCACCAGGTCGTCGGCGGTGTAGACCGGCCGGTGCTGCAGCTCGAACTCCTCGCCGCGCGGACCGATCATCCGCCAGCTCGCGCGCCCGTCGGCGGCGGACATCGCCACCGTGGGCAGCTTGCGCAGGTCCTCGGGCCCGGCGGGCGCGCCGAAGCGCTGCAGCAACTGCGGGCTGGCCACCAGCGCGCCCAGCGTCGGCCCGAGGTTCTTCACCACCAGCGTGCCGCTGTCGTCCAGGGTGGCGCGCACCCGCAGCGCCACGTCCACACCTTCGTGCACCAGGTCGATCACGCGGTTGGTGACCGTCATGTCGATGCGCACCAGCGGATGCGCCGCCAGGAAGCGCGGCAGGATGGGCCCGATGGTGGTCTGGGCCAGCGTCACCGGACAGGTCATGCGCACGGTGCCGCGCGGCTCGCTCTGCACCCGCGCCACCGCCTCGTCGGCGGCCTCGGCCTGCTCGCGCATGGCCACGCAATGGCGGTGGTAGATCTCGCCGGCGGCTGTGAGCGAGAGCTTGCGGGTGGTCCGCTGCAACAGGCGCACGCCCAGGCGGGATTCCAGTTCGGCCACGCGGCGCGACAGCTTGGATTTGGGCACGTTCAGGCTGCGGCCGGCGGCGGCGAAACCGCCCTGGTCCACCACCTCGGCGAAATAGAGCAGATCGTTCAGGTCCTGCATGATCGTCCCATGGATGGAACAATCTAACCCGTTTTTACCGCCTTATCAATGGATCGATGCAGATCCAGAATACATGGGAACGACAAACGGAGTCCCACCATGAAACTGCTGCACATCGATTCCAGCCCGCTCGCCGGCAACTCCCTGTCCCGCGCGCTCACCGCCAAGGCCGTGGCCGCCTGGCAGGCCGCCCATCCCGGCACGGTGGTCGAGCACCTCGACCTGGTCGCGGCGCCGCCCTCGCACCTGGCGCAGGATTCGCTGGGCTTCCGCCTGGGTGCGGACGCCGGCGGCCTGAGTGCGCA
The DNA here is from genome assembly GCA_023436025.1 of Pseudomonadota bacterium. Taxonomy (GTDB): domain Bacteria; phylum Pseudomonadota; class Gammaproteobacteria; order Burkholderiales; family Burkholderiaceae_C; genus Ramlibacter. Next base: position 14,966 of record JAEZKX010000436.1, read on the forward strand.
GCAACAGCGCGAGAACGCGCTGTCGGAAGCGCTGGTGTCGCAGTTCCTCGCCGCCGACGTGGTGGTGATCGGCGCGCCCATGTACAACTTCACCATCCCCACGCAGCTCAAGGCCTGGATCGACCGCATCGCCCAGGCGGGGCGCACCTTCAAGTACACGGAAGCCGGCGCCGTCGGCCTGGCCGGCGGCAAGACGGTGATCGTGGTGTCGACCCGCGGCGGCGCCTATGGCGACAACTCGCCGATGGACCACCAGGAGAGCTACCTGAAGGCGGTGCTGGGCTTCATGGGCGTGACCGACATCCGCTTCGTGCGCGCCGAGGGCGTGGCGATGGGCGAAGCCGCGAGGGCGAAGGCCGTGGCGGCCGCCGAAGGCGCGATCCGCCTGCATGCGGGAACCGCCGCCAACGAAGGGTCGAGCGCCATCGCGGCCTGACCGCCTGGACGCGGGTGTTCTCGCGCAGCGGGCACGCCTTGTTGCTCACCTGGCCCAAGGCAATGGGCTGCACGGTGCGCCCGCACGGGCGGGCGCACCTCCAGCGATCCGGGCTAGCGGTTCGCTGCGCGGTCGGCGTGGTGCTTCACCCACTCGGCATAGCGGTCCAGCCACTTCTGCAGGAACTGCCGCGTGCCCTCGTCCTCGAAGAAGCCCTGCCGGTTCTGCAGGAACATCTCCGGCTGGCCCAGCGTGGGCATGTCGAGGTAGGCGAGGATGTTGCGCAGGTGCTGCTGCGCGAGCGCAGTGCCGATGGCGCCGACGGAAATGCCGATGACGCCCGCCGGCTTGCCGGCCCAGGCGCTCTGCCCATAGGGGCGCGAAGCATGGTCGATGGCGTTCTTCAGCACGCCCGGGACCGACCGGTTGTACTCCGGCGTCACGAACACCACGCCCTGCGCCGCCGCGATCTCGCTCTTGAGGCGGCGAACCGGCTCGGCCTGGTTGGCGTCGTCGTCCTGGTTGTACAGCGGCAGGTCGTCGATGCGCACCTCGTTGAACACGAGGTCCCGCGGCGCGAGCTCCTGCAGCGTCCTGGCGAGCTGCCGGTTGAAGGAATCGCGGCGCAGGCTGCCGACGACGAGGGCGATGGGGTAGGTCATGGGGCGCTCCGTTGCGGTGGTTTGGAGCATTCTGCGCGCAACCATGCGGCACGTGGGGCGGGGTGCGAGCTGAGGCGGCGCCGCCGCGCAGCGCCGCGCCCGCAGGCCCCGTGCCGGCGCCGGCCGGCTACTTGCGCGTGTAGATCTGGTCGAAGCTGCCGCCGTCGGCGAAGTGCTCCTTGTCGGCCTTGGCCCAGCCGCCGAACGCCTGGTCGATGGTGAACAGGTTCAGCTTGGGGAACTGCCTGGCGTACTTGGCCTGCGCCTTCTGCGAGACCGCCGGGCGGTAGAAGTTCTTGCCGATGATGTCCTGCCCCTCTTCCGAGTAGAGGTACTTCAGGTACTCCTCGGCGATGGCGCGCGTGCCCTTGCGGTCGACCACCTTGTCGACCACGGCCACCGCCGGTTCGGCCAGGATGCTGATCGACGGCGCGACGACGTCGAACTTGGCGCCGAACTCCTTTTCGAGCAGGTAGGCCTCGTTCTCCCAGGCGATCAGCACGTCGCCCTGCGCACGCTGCGCGAAGGTGATGGTGGAGCCGCGCGCGCCGGTGTCGAGCACCGGCACGTTGCCATACAGCCTGGCGACGAACTCGCGGGCCTTGGCATCGCTGCCGTACTTGCGCTTGCCGTACTCCCACGCCGCCAGGTAGTTCCAGCGCGCGCCGCCCGAGGTCTTGGGATTGGGCGTGATCACGCTGATGCCCGGCTTGGCGAGGTCGTCCCAGTCCTTGATGCCCTTGGGATTGCCCGCGCGCACCACCAGCACGATGGTGGAGGTGTAGGGCGAGGAATTGTGCGGAAGCTTCTTCTGCCAGTCGGCGGCCAGCCAGCCGCCATTGCGCACCAGCGCGTCGGTGTCACCGGCCAGCGCCAGCGTGGCGACGTCGGCATCGAGGCCGTCGATGATGGAGCGCGCCTGCTTGCCGGAGCCGCCGTGCGACTGCTTCACCTGCACGTCCTGCCCGGTCTTGGCCTTCCAGTACCTGGCGAAGGCCTGGTTGAACTCCACGTAGAGCTCGCGCGTCGGATCGTAGGAGACGTTGAGCAGCTGCACGGTCTGCGCGATCGACGGCACGCCGCTGAGCGACAGTGCGCCGGCGGCGGCGAGCGCCAGGGGAATCTTGATAAAGTCGCGGCGTAGGCTCATGGATGCGTCCTCGTGTGATGCGGCGCATTCTGGAAGCCGGCGGCCTCAACTGGAACGACAGAGTTTTCAGTTGCATATCCACATAAGCAAATCCAGGAGGCGTCGCGATGGCACGCAACGTTCAATGCATCAAGCTCGGCCGCGAAGCCGAGGGTCTCGACTTCCCGCCGTATCCGGGTGAACTCGGCAAGCGCATCTACGACAACGTCAGCAAGGAAGCCTGGCAGCAGTGGCTGAAGCACCAGACCATGCTGGTCAACGAGAACCGGCTGAACCTGGCCGACCAGCGCGCGCGCGAGTACCTCAAGCGCCAGATGGAGAACCATTTCTTCGGCAGCGGCGCCGAGCAGGCGGCCGGCTACGTTCCCCCCGCGCAGTGAGCGCATGAGCGACGCCACGGCCTGGGCACGGCGCAGGCAGTGGCGCATCCTGGCGACGCGCTTCGGCGCCGGCGAGGACTTCCTCGCCGCCTGGCAGGCCTGGCGCGACGATCCGCAGCGGCCGCGGCTGCTGCACTTCATGGCCCTTGCGGATGCGCCGGTGGCCACCGACCCCATCGTGCAGGCGGCCGGCCCCGCCACGCTGCCGCTGGCGCGCGAACTCGCCGCGCGCTGCACCGGGCTCACGCCCGGCTTCCACCGCCTGGCCTTCGACGACGTGCTGCTGACGCTGGGCATCGGCGATGCGCAGGCGGCCCTGCGTGAACTGGACTTCACCGCCGACGCCGTGCGCCTCGATGCGGCCCTGCCCCTGCCGGCGCTGAAGGCCATCGCACGCCTGTGCAGGCATGGCACCGTACTCACGCTGCCGCAGGCGGACGCGGCGCTGCGCCACGACCTCGCCACCTGCGGCTTCGCCGTCGACGCGAGCGGCACGCAGGCGACCTTCGCGCCATCCTGGCCCCTTCCCGCACTGCGCACGGAAGACATGGCCAACGCCGGCCGCTGCGTCGTCGTCGGGGCCGGGCTGGCCGGCGCCGCGGTGGCC
>JAEZKX010000452.1 GCA_023436025.1 Pseudomonadota bacterium
CGCACGAACTCGCGCTCGCCGGCGTGCTGGTCGAAGACAAGCAGCTGTCCATCGCCTTGCACTACCGGCTGGCGCCGCATCCGGCCGAGGCCGCACAGCTGATCCGGCAGGTGCTGGACGGCTGCACAGAGGACTGCCATGTCTTCCCCGGCAAGATGGTCGAGAACGTCCTGCCCGCCGGCCTGCCCGACAAGGGCGTGGCCATGCACCAGCTGGTGCGGCGCAGCGGCGCCAACTGCGCGCTGTTCGTGGGCGACGACGTCAACGACGAACCGGTGTTCGCCTCGGCCCCGGCCGACTGGCTGACCGTGCGCATCGGCCGCGACCCCACGTCGCAGGCCGACTACTTCCTCGACAGCACCGCCGAAGTGGGCCTGCTGCTCGACCGGCTGGTGGCGCACGCCTGCGCCTGAGGGCCGTTTTCCCACACGCACGCGGCGCGCGGCGCCGCTAGACTGGCTCCCCGGGGTGCGCGCGGCGGCTGCGCGCGCAGGAGCACGCACTTGCAACTCATCGTCTCGGCCGGCCTCATCGTCGCCCTCGTCATCTGGGGTGTCGCAGCTCCCGCCCACCTGGCCATGGTGTTCGACACGGCGCTGGCCACCATCACGCGCAACTTCGGCTGGTTCTACCTGTGGATCGTGTTCGGCCTGGTGCTGCTGGCACTGGTGCTCGCATTCAGCCGCTATGGCGACCTCAAGCTGGGCAGCGAGGACGAGGAACCGGAGTTCTCCGCCGGCGCCTGGTTCGCCATGCTGTTCGCCGCCGGCATGGGCATCGGCCTGGTGTTCTGGGGCGTGGCCGAACCGCTCTCGCACTACGGCGCGCCGCCGCCAGGCATCGCGCCCAACACGCCGGAGGCCGCCAACGCGGCGATGCGCTACAGCTTCTTCCACTGGGGCGCGCATCCGTGGGCCGTCTACAGCGTGGTGGCGCTGGCCATCGCCTTCTTCCAGTTCCGCCGCGGCGGCTCGGCGCTGGTCAGCACCTCGGTGCAATCGCTGCCCTGGAGGTTCATCGCGGCCCTGGGGCCGGTGGCCAACGTGCTGGCCATCATCGCCACCGCCTTCGGCGTGGCGGCCTCGTTGGGCATGGGGGCGCTGCAGATCAACAGCGGCCTCCATGCCGTGACCGGCCTGCAGGTGGGCAAGCCGGCCCAGATCGCCATCATCTGCGTCGCCACCGTGCTGTTCGTCGGCTCGGCGGTGACGGGCGTGACGCGCGGGGTCAAGTGGCTTTCCACCATCAACCTGGGGCTGGCCGCGCTGCTGGCGCTGGTGGTGCTGCTGGTCGGGCCGACGGTGGTGATCATCGACACCTTCACCTTGACGCTGGGCAGCTACCTCTCGGAATTCGTGCGCATGAGCCTGCGCATGACGCCGTTTCGCGACAGCACCTGGGTGGGCGGCTGGACGGTGTTCTACTGGGCCTGGTGGGTGTCGTGGTCGCCCTTCGTCGGCCTGTTCATCGCGCGCATCTCGCGCGGCCGCACCATCCGCGAATTCATCCTGGGAACGGTGGCCGTGCCCACGCTGGCCGCCTTCGTCTGGTTCTCGGTGTTCGGCGGCACCGCGCTGCACCTGGAGATCATGCGCGGCGTGCCGCTGGCCGAGGCGGTGAAGGCCGACGTCTCCACCGCGCTGTTCGCCCTGTTCCATGCACTGCCGATGAGCGCGCTGCTGTCGGCGCTGGCCACGCTGCTGGTGGTGATCTTCTTCATCACCTCGGGCGACTCGGCGACGCTGGTGCTGGCGACCATGAGCAGCCGCGGCGACGAGAACCCGCCCGCGCGCGTGAAGATCGCCTGGGGCCTGCTGATCGCGGGCGTCGCCATCTCGCTGCTGCTGGCCGGCGGACTGCAGGCCGTGCAGACGGCCACCATCGTGTTCGCGCTGCCGTTCACGCTGGTGATCATCCTGATGGCCATCGCACTGTGGCGCGGGGTCAAGGAGGACTGGGCACAAGAGGCGCGGCGCGAGCGGGAAATGCGGCGCAAGCTGCGCGAGCTGTCGGGGCGCTGATACGGCAGCCAGGCCTGCGCCTCAAGCCATGGGCCGGGTGCCGCGGCATGCTGGAAAGGCGGCGCATCCCCAGAAGTCATCCCCCGCCTGGCCACCGCGCCGCGCGGTACGCCGCACCATCGGCTTCGCGCAGCGCGGGCAAGCGGGGACTTGTGGCGCCTGGTCGGTGGCGCGAGCTGGTGCCGCAGCGGCAGATGGCTTTGCAGCTGCGGCCACTTCGGTAGTCCGTTCCGCTTGCTGCGCAGCGCGGGCGCTGTTCAGCAGTCGCTGGAGTTTCGGCCCGTCGATCAAGTGGACGTTGCGTCCGCTCGCGAAGCGGATGGCTTCCTCGGTGAACCGGCCGGAAGTCACGACGAAGCCGCCCGCGGCGCCCCTGGCTGCCATCACTCCGTACAACTCGCGCACTACGTCGACGCCGACCTTGAGCGCGCGCCACTGCTTGCACTGGACCAGGAACTTCTCGCTGCCATTGCGGCCGGGCCGCGCCAGCACCAGGTCGACGCCGCCGTCGGCTGCAGGTCCGCCGGTCTCGGCGACCCGATAGCCTTGCATGCGAAACGCCTCGCCCACGAGCTGCTCGAACGCCTGCCAACCCATTCCATCGAGCGCATCGGCAGCTTCGCTGCCGGTCACCTGCTCGGCCAGCTTCTGGCGCGCCCTGCGGCGCCACCACGACATCGCCGCACCAACGAGGCAGAGGACAGGAAGGATGTACTGGCCGATGCCTGCCAGCGACTTCCAGAGCGTTCCGGTGACCATCGCGGCCATCTGCCCAGGCTGCGTGCCGACCGGGACCGGCTGCAAGGCGACGCCGTGGAGCAGGAAGTAGCTGGCCGCCGCCAACCCGACCCCGGACCACCACGGCAGCCTGGCTACCAGGTCCATGATGTCCTCTGCGCCACCGGTCCGACGGCGTCTGCCCATGTTCGTGTCCTCCCTGCGCCCATTGTGGTGGCACACCGGCCCGCCTGCACGCCCGCGTCAGCCCGCGACAATTTCCCGCGGGGGCCCGCGCTACGCCTCCTGCTGCGCTCCGAACACCCCCGACAGCGCCGCCAGGAAGTGTTCCGCGATCTCCGAGGCCGGGGAGTAGCGGGCGTAGGCCACGTAGGTCGTCACCGGGATCCACGGCGTAAACTTCCGTATGCAGACCTGGTCCTTGAACACCGAGGCCATGTACGGATTGATCACCCCCACGCCCAGGCCGCGCGCAGCCAGGGTGCAGATGTTGGACGAATAGATGGTTTCGATGGCCCGCGTGGGCGCGAGCTTGTGGGCGGCCAACAGCCGCTGCAGCTCGATCTCCAGTTCGTCGTCGCTGGGCAGGCTGATCAGGGCCTCGTCGCGCAGGTCGGTCACCTTCACCTCGCGCATCGTCGCGAAGCGGTGGTCGGGCGCGGCCACGCACACCGCGCCGGTGTGGTGGATGGCCTCCACGCGGAACTCCGCGCCTTCGAAGCGGCGCTGCAGGATGGCGATGTCGTACTGCCCCAGGCGCAGGCCGTCGCCGATCTGGCGGCTGCCCAGGGTCTGCACGTTGTAGTGCACGTGCGGGTAGCGCCGGGCGAAGGCTTCGATGGCCAGCGGCAGGATGCTCAGGCCCAGGGAAGGCGTGCAGGCGATCCGGAAGACGCCGGCGCCCGACTCGCGCAGCGCCGCCACCGCGCGCTCGATGCGCTCGAACCCCTGGAAATTGAGCTGCACCGTCTCGAACAGGTGGCGCCCCTCGCGCGTGAGCTGCAGCCGCCCGCGGTCGTTGACGAACAGCTTCAGGCCGGTGGCGTTCTGCGCCTGGGCGAGCAGGCGGCTGATGGTGGGCTGCGTGGTGTGCAGCATCTCCGCCGCCGCCACGGTGGTGCCTGCCAGCACCACGGCCCGGAACGCCTCGATCTGCTGGAACGTCAGGGGCCGCGACATGCTCCAACTATATCAACGCCGTATAGGTCTCCCAAGAAATAGCATTTGTTCGGATAGAACACGCTTTCTAGACTGGCTGCACAACAGCAACCACTTTCCCTGACCAGCATGACTCTTTCCCGCCGCACCGTCTGCGCATCCATCCTGCCTGCCCTGGCCGCACCTTCGCTGTTCGCCGCGCCCAACATCCCGGCTGGCACCATCCGCATCGAGGCCCCGTTCACCGCCGGCGGCACCGCCGACGTGCTGGCCCGCACCATCGCCCAGCGCCTGAACACCAAGTACGGCCAGTCGGTGATCGTGGAGAACCATCCCGGAATGGGCGGCAACCTGGGCGCCTCCCTCGTGTCGCGCGCCAAGCCGGACGGCACCGCGCTGCTGCTCGGCACCATCGGCATCCATTCCGCGTATGCGGTCTACTCGCAGCTGCCCTACAAGCCGGAGGCGATCCAGCCGGTGATCATCCTCGGCGGCGTGCCCTGCGTGGTCGCCGTCAACAACGAACGTCCCTTCCGCACCCTGGCCGAGCTGCTGGCCTTCGCCAAGGCCAATCCGGGCCGCCTCAACTTCGGCTCGGCCGGCACCGGCTCGTCGACCCACATGGTGGGCGAGCTGTTCCAGCAGGCCGCCGGCGTCAAGCTCACGCACGTGCCCTACCGCGGCAGCTCCGCGGCCATGAACGACCTGCTGGGCGGCCAGATCGACATGATGTTCGAGCTGCTGACCACTGCCGGCCCCATCGTGCAGGCCGGCCGCATCCGCCCGCTGGCAGTCACCAGCAAGAACCGCAGCTCGGTGGTGCCGGACGTGCCCACCGTCTCCGAACTCGCCGTGCCCGGCTTCGACGGCACCGGCTGGTTCACCATCGCCACCACCGCTGGCACGCCCAAGGCCACCGTCGACCAGTTCAACCGCGACATCAACGAGATCCTGCGCGCACCGGACCTGCAGGAGACCTGGCAGAAGCTGGCGCTGGACATCATGGGGGGCTCCGCCGAAGAGGCGCGCGCCTTCGTCGCCTCCGAGACGGTGAAGTGGAACAAGGTCATCCAGACCGCGAACATCAAGGCCGCCTGACACCATGCTCAACGGCATCACCCTCGAGCTGCTCTGGCGGCGGCTCATCTCCATGGTGGACGAAGCGGCGGCCTCGCTGGTGCGCACCTCGTTCTCGTCGATCGTGCGCGAATCCAACGACTTCGCGTGCGTGATCACGGATGCGCGCGGCAACTCGATCGCGCAGGCATCCAACAGCATCCCCTCGTTCATCGGCACGGCGCCGCGCACCATCCGCGCCTTCCTCGAGGCCTATCCCGAGTCGCAGCTGCAGGAAGGCGACATCCTCATCACCAACGACGTCTGGCTGGGCACCGGCCACCTGCCGGACATCACGGTGGGCAAGCCGATCTTCAAGGACGGCAAGCTGGTCGCCTGGGCCGGCTCGGTGGCGCACGCGCCCGACATCGGCGGCCGGGTGCGCTCGGCCGACGCCACCTCGGTGTTCGAGGAAGGCCTGCAGATCCCCGTGATGAAGGTGATGCGTGCCGGCGTGATGGACGAGACGCTGGAGCGCATCATGCGCAAGAACGTGCGCGTGCCCGACCAGATGATGGGCGACCTTTACGCGCAGTTCACCGGCCTGGCGCTGATGGAGCGCCAGACGCTGGCGCTGATGCGCGAGTACGGCCTGGACGACCTGCACGAGCTGTCGCACGAGCTGCGCAGCCGCAGCGAGACGGCCATGCGCAAGGCCATCGCGGCGCTGCCCGACGGCACCTACCATGCCGAAGCGGTCAGCGACGGCATCGACGCGCCGATCCGCCTGAAGATGGCGCTAACGGTCAAGGGCGACGAGATCCTGATCGACTTCGCCGGCTCCGACGCGCAGGTGCAGAAGTCCATCAACGTCTGCCTGGCCTACACCACGGCCTACACCTCCTACGGCGTCAAGGCCGTGCTGTGCCCCGACGTGCCCAACAACGACGGTGCCCTGGCGCCGCTGACAGTGACGGCGCCGCTGGGCTCCATCCTCAACTCCACGCCGCCGGCGGCCGGCGGCGCCCGTGCGCTGATCGGCCACTTCCTGCCGGCGATGGTGGTCAACGCGTTGGCGCAGGTGGTGCCCGACAAGGTGATCGCGGGCGTCGGCTCGCCGCTGTGGTGCATCAACATGGCCGGCACGCGCGCCGACGGCCGCGGCTTCGCCAACCTGTTCTTCCTCAACGGCGGCTACGGCGCCAGCGCCAAGGGCGACGGCATCGACGTGCTGTCCTGGCCCAGCAACATCTCGTCGACGCCGGTGGAGATCATCGAGCAGGTGGCGCCGCTGAAGGTGCACTTCCGGCGCTTCCGCGAGGTCGAGGCGCCCAACGGCGCGCACCGCGGCGGCAGCGGCCAGGAGCTGATGCTCGAGAGCCTGTCGGAGAACCCCGCCACGATGTCCTTCATGGCGGAACGCACCCGGCCCGAATCGGCCGCCCCCGGCCTGGCCGGCGGCCAGCCCGGCAGCCCCGGCGAGATCCTCGTCGACGGCCAGAAGATCAATCCCAAGGCGCAGCAGATCGTGAAGCCCGGCACCCGGGTGCTGCTGCGCACGCCCGGCGGCGGCGGCTGGGGCAACCCCGCCGAACGCAGCGCCGAACGGCGCGAACAGGACCGCCTGCGCGGCTAAGCACAATGAGTACGGAAAGCTATTCCCTGGGCATCGACATCGGCGGCACCTTCACCGATGTCGTCCTCTACAACCATGCGGACGCGCGCGTGTTCAGCCACAAGGAGCTGACCACGCCCGAGGAGCCGACGGTGGGCGCCCTGCGCGGCGTCACCACGCTGCTCGCACGCGAGCAGGTGCAAGGCGCGCAGATCTCGCGCATCGTGCATGCCACCACGCTGTTCACCAACGCGCTGATCGAGCGGCGCGGCGTGAAGACCGGGCTCATCACCACGCAGGGCTTCCGCGACACGCTGGAGATGCGGCGCGAGTTCAAGTTCGACCTGTACGACCTGTTCATCGAGATGCCGGCCACGCTGGTGCCGCGCGAGCTGCGCACCGAGGCGGTGGAGCGGGTGCGCGCCGACGGCAGCGTCGACACGCCGCTGGACGAGGCCAGCGTGGTCGAGGCCGGCCGCAAGCTGGTGGAGCAGGGCGTCGAATCGGTGGCCGTGACCTTCCTGCACGCCTACGCCAACCCGGCGCACGAGCGCCGCGCGCGCGAGGTGCTGAAGGCCGCCTTCCCGCAGCTGTACGTGTGCATCTCCAGCGAGGTGGCGCCGCAGATCCGCGAGTACGAGCGCACCTCCACCACCGCCGCCAATGCCTATGTGCTGCCCATCGCCGACCAGTACCTGGAGCGCCTGGAGCGGCAACTGAAGGAGCTGGGCATCGGCTGCCCGGTGCTGATGATGCTGTCCAACGGCGGTCTCACGCACGTGGGCGAGGCACGCCGCTTCCCGGTGCAGCTGCTGGAATCCGGTCCGGCCGCGGGCGCCATCGCCGCCGCCTACTTCAGCAAGCGCTCCGGCATCCGCGACGTGCTTGCCTTCGACATGGGCGGCACCACCGCCAAGCTGGCGATCGTGGAAGACAACCAGCCGCTGCTGGCGCACAGCTTCGAGGCGGCGCGCGAGAAGCGCTTCGCCACCGGCAGCGGCCTGCCGATCAACATCGCGACCGTGGAGCTGATCGAGATCGGCGCGGGCGGCGGCAGCATCGCCCACCTGGACAGCATGAACCTGCTGAAGGTCGGCCCCAAGAGCGCCAGCTCGCGCCCGGGCCCGGCCTGCTTCGGCCGCGGCGGCACCCTGCCGACGGTGACCGACGCCAACCTGCTGCTGGGCCACCTCAACGCCGACACCTTCGCCGGCGGCACCATGAAGCTGTCGCCGCAGGCGGCCGCGGACGCGGTGGCCCCGGTCGCATCCACCCTGGGCACCGGCGTCCAGGAAACGGCCGACGGCGTGCTGGCCATCGTCAACGAGAACATGGCGGCGGCCGCGCGCGTGCACGTGGCCGAGCGCGGCTTCGACGCACCCAAGTTCACGCTGCTGCTCACCGGCGGCGGCGGTCCGCTGCACGGCTGCGACGTGGCGCGCCGCCTGGGCATCAAGCGCGTGCTGTGCCCGCCGGGCGCGGGCGTGGCCTCGGCCCTGGGGCTGCTGATCGCGCCGGCGCGTGTGGACCGCTCCACCACGCTGGCCAGGCGCCTGTCCGACATGACGCCGCAGTCGCTGGAAGACCTGTTTGCGCAGCTGGAGGCCGACGCCGCCACGGTGATGAAGGACACGCTGGTGCAGGGTGCCAGCTACCACTGCGAGCGCAGCGCCGACATCCGGTTCGCCGGCCAGGGCTTCGAGCTGACCACGCGGCTGCCCGCCGGGCCGTTCGACGCCGACACGCCGGCACGGATCCTGGAGGCCTTCCGCGAGGCGTACGCGCGCGTGTTCGGCCAGGTGCCGCCGGTGCAGGAGATCGAGCTGATGAACCTGCGCGTGGCCGCCATCGAGACTGCGGTGGACCGTCCGCTGAACCTGGCCGCCAGCGGCCGCGAGCAGTGGAAGCACGGCGCGAGCAGCCGCGAGCTGTGGCTGGCGGCGCACGGTGACTGGAAGACCGCGCCGGCCGTGGCGCGCGAGAGCCTGCGGCCCGGCGACCGCCTGGACGGCCCGGCGATCGTGGAGGATGCGTCGTCGACGCTGGTCATCCCGCCCGGCGCCAGCGCCGCCGCCGATGCCGCCGGCAACCTGATCGTGGAGTTCGCATGAGCGCTTTTCCCTCCAAGCGGGTGGGCCGCAACGGCGCCCACCATTTCTTCGGCTACTACAACAAGTCGAACTGGAGCCCCGACGGCCGTCTCCTGCTGGCGCAGGAGGTGCCGTGGCGCGACCAGTACTTGACGCCCGCGCTGGTGGCCAAGGTCGGCTACTTCGACATGGCGCGCGACGACGGCCAGTTCCACGCCGTCGGCGAGACGCGAACCTGGAACTGGCAGATGGGTTCGCAGCTGCAGTGGCTGGGCGGCAGCGACGGCACCAAGGTGCTGTACAACATCCGCACCAACAACGGCGTCTCGCGCTACCCGTACTTCGGCGCCGAGATCTGCGACGTGCGCACGCTGGAAAAGCGCGTGCTGCCGATGCCGGTGTACGTGGCGGCGCCCGACGGCCGCTGGGCGCTGAGCGTCGACTACCGGCGCCTCTACGTCACGCACGAGACCATCGGGTATTCGAGCGACACGGCGCAACCGCCGCTGCCGCTGTGCCCCGCCGACGACGGCATCTGGCGCATGGACCTGGCCACCGGCGAGGCGCGGCTGGCGGTGAGCTATGCGCAGCTGGCCGCCTTCCATCCGCGTGAATCGATGCGCAAGGCCATCCACTGGGTGAGCCACATCGAGGTGAACCCGTCGTCGAGCCGCGTGCTGTTCCTGCACCGCTGGACCGAGCGCGTGAAGGACGAGACCTGCTTCCTGCACCGCCTCATCACCATGGCGCCCGACGGCTCGGACCTGCGCCTGCTGGAATGCTCCGACCATCCGCTGCCGCAGCTGGCCGAGGACTTCGACCCGACCGCCGTGGGCACCTTCGACTACGAGAAGTCGGAATGGCAGATCTCGCACCCGCTGTGGCGGCGCGACGGCGAGATCATCGTCTGGGGCCCGCACGCGGGCAGCATCCACTACCACCTCTACGAGGACCGCGACGGCGGCGCCGTCACGGTGGTGGGCGACGGCGTGCTGACCGAGAACGGCCACATGACCTTCTCGCCGGTCAACCCGCGCTGGATGCTCAGCGACACGTATCCGGACAGCACGACGCACGAGCGGGTGCTGTTCCTCTACGACATGGAAACGGGCAAGCGGCACGACCTGGGCAGCTTCTACGCCGACCCGAAGCTGTCGAAGGAGAACCGCTGCGACCTGCACCCCCGCTGGTCGCCGGACGGGCGCAGCGTGTGCATCGACTCCGTGCACGAGCACGACCGGGAGATGTACGTGATCGACGTGACGGGATTGGTGGGCTGAGAGGCCCAAGCCGATGACGGCGTGCCCGCTGGCGCTGCGGCGCCGGCGGCATCGCCGATGCGAGAAACGGCTGCGGACGTCGCGCAGCCGCCTCGCGGCACTACTCAACACCGCAGGCGGAACTGCGCGTCGCGTGCCTCCTTGCGCTCGGCGGCCAGGCGGTCCTGCCATTGCGCAGGCAAGGGCCGGCGTGCCTCCTCGTCGATATTGCGGACGCGCATCTCCAGGGCCTCGCACTGCGCCTTCACGGCGACTGCGGGATGCGGCACGGCCGCCGGCACGACGGCCGGGGCGTCCTGCCGCGCGAGCGCGGCCTGGCGCTGCTGCTGGCCGATGCGCACCTGGTCTTCGAACGGCAGGTCCGGCGGCACGCGCGCGATGCGATCGATGTGGGCGCGATGCTGGTTGCAATGCGTCGACGCCCAGAAGAAGCGGCCGTCATAGGCCTTGCACAGGTAGATCTCGCCAGACGATGCACGCTGCGCCTCGGGCGCTGGCACGGCTCGGGACGGTGCCGCCTGCAGCGCCTGCGCGGCATCGCAGGGCTGGTCCGTCAGCAGCACCTGGCCGTCGCGCAGACAGCGCCGGACGGCGGGCACGGCGGGCACGGTCGGCGGCGGGAGA
>JAEZKX010000064.1 GCA_023436025.1 Pseudomonadota bacterium
GCCCGGGCGCGGGCCGCCAGCGCATCGTTGGTCTTGCGCGAGATGCACAGCAGGTCGTGGCCGGCAGCTAGCAGCTGTTCGGCCATGGCCAGGCCCATGCCGCGCGAGGCGCCGGTGAGGATGGTGAGGTGACGGGTGCCCATCCCGCCATCCTAAGCGGCTTCTCAGGCGGCGACGACGATGGGAAAGGTCGCCTGCCGGCCGTCGTTGCCGGGGCGGAACGGCACGGTCACCAGGTCGCGGTCGGCGCCCAGGCGGCGCCACAGGCCGTCGCGCGCATTGCCGGGGTCGCCTTCGACGTAGAGCTGCGTCGTCAGCAGCTCCTGCCGCCCGAGCTTGACCTTGACGTGGATGTGCGGCGTGCGCCCGGCATAGGCCACCGGCCGGATGGTGCGGAAGCGGTAGCGGCCGTCGGCATCCACCGTGACGCGGCCGAAGCCCTGGAAGCCAGGGTCGGCGCGGCCGCGGTCGCCGGGGTGGTGGTAGTGGCCGGCATGGTCGCATTGCCAGATCTCGACCTGGGCGCCGGCCACCGGCCGCCCGTCCAGGTCGCGGACCGTGCCATCGAGCCAGGCCGGCTCGCCCCGGGTGTAGCGCAGCGCGCCGTTGCGCAACAAGTCGGCATCGGCGTCGGCCGGCAGGGCCACGGGATAGAACGGCCCCTCGGTCTGGCGCGGCGTGGCACGCCGCCGGGTCGGTGCTTGCGCCCGCGCGCCGGTCCAGCTCACCGGCAGGGCAACGAGGGCGGCCGCGGCAGTGCGGCGGGTGGGATGGGACATGGAAGCTCCGGGTGGTCTGCGTCAGAGCCGGCGGTGTGCGGCAGAGTTCCGCCGCGGGCGTCGGCTGGTCCCCGCGGTCAGAACGGCACGGCGCTGCGCACCTCCATCGCCTCGTCGGTCGCCGGATGGGTGAAGCGCAGCTCGGTCGCATGCAGCAGCAGGCGCGCGGCGCCTGCACGCACCGGCGGCGGCGCGTAGAGCGCATCGCCGATGATGGGGTGGCCAATGGCCTGCAGGTGCACGCGCAGCTGGTGCGAGCGGCCCGTCACCGGTTCCAGCGCCAGCCGCGTGCGGCCGTTCTCGCGCGCCAGCACGCGCCAGTGCGTGGTGCTGGGTCGTCCCTGTTCGAGGTCGACCTTCTGCAGCGGCCGGTTGGGCCAGTCGGCCGCCAGGGGCAGGGCGATGGTGCCGGACGCGCCCTCGACGTGTCCGGCGACGACGGCGACATACCGCTTGGCGACGGCACGCGCCTCGAACAGGCGCCCCAGGCGCCGCTGCATCTCGGCGCCCCGGCCCATGAGGACCAGTCCCGAGGTCGCCATGTCCAGCCGGTGCACCACCAGCGCGTCTTCCCACAGGCGCTGCGCGCGCACCGCCAGGCAGTCCTGCTTGTCCGGTCCGCGGCCGGGCACCGCCAGCAGTCCCGCTGGCTTGTCAAGCACCAGCAGGTACTCGTCGACATAGGCCAGCCCTTCCGATAATCCCGCCATGAGCTCCATTCCCTTCACGCTCCAGACCATCCTGCTGCTGGTGGCGTCCAACGTCTTCATGACGATGGCCTGGTACGGCCACCTGAAGAACCTCGCCACCGCGCCCTGGTACATCGCCGCGCTGGTGAGCTGGGGCATCGCGCTGGCCGAGTACCTGCTGCAGGTGCCCGCCAACCGCATCGGCTACCAGCAGGCCGGCTACAGCGTGGGGCAGCTCAAGATCATGCAGGAAGTGATCACGCTCTCGGTGTTCGTGCCGTTCGCCGTGTTCTACCTCAAGGAACCGCTCAAGCTCGACTACCTGTGGGCCGCCTTGTGCATGGTGGGAGCGGTGTATTTCATATTCCGCAATGCGTGAGGAAAGGCGGCGAGTAAACTCGCCGCCAAATCGTCACGGATAACGCAGGAAGCCCATGCTGTTCAAGAAACTGTTGCCGCGCGAAGGCAACTTCTTTGCCCTTTTCGACCAGCATGCGGATCGGATCGTCGAGGGGGCACGCGCATTCTCCAAGCTGGTCGCCCACTACGAAGACACCAATCTGCGCGACCAGTACGCGCGCGAGGTCGACCACGCCGAGCGGGCCGCCGACAAGGTCACCCAGGAAGTCAACCGGCTGATCCACCAGACCTTCATCACGCCGATCGACCGCGAGCAGATCCACACGCTGATCAACACCATGGACGACGTGGCCGACCTGCTGCAGGATTCGGCCGAGACCATGTCGCTGTACGACGTCAAGCACATGACGGAGGAGATCACGCGGCTGACCGACCTGAGCGTGCGCTGCTGCGAGCGGGTGAAGGACGCCGTCTCGCTGCTGGGCAAGCTGTCCGACCACGACACCGGTGTGGCGGTGCTCAAGACTTGCGAGGAGATCGACAAGCTCGAATCCGACGCCGACCGCGTGATGCGTTCGGCCATGAGCAAGCTGTTCCGGGAGGAGCCGGACGTGCGCGAGGTGATCAAGCTCAAGGCCATCTACGAGCTGCTGGAGACCATCACCGACAAGTGCGAGGACGTCGCCAACGTCGTCGAGGGCATCGTCCTCGAGAACTCCTGAGGCGCCGTCCATGGAAGTGACCCAGACGGCCCTGTGGGTCGTGATCATGCTGGTGGTCATCGCGCTGCTGTTCGACTTCATGAACGGCTTCCACGATGCGGCCAATTCCATCGCCACGGTGGTCTCCACCGGCGTGCTGCGGCCGACCACGGCCGTGGTGTTCGCGGCCTTCTTCAACTTCGTCGCCATCTTCGTCTTCCACCTGAGCGTGGCGGCGACGGTCGGCAAGGGGATCGTCGAGAGCAACGTGGTCGACACGCACGTGGTGTTCGGCGCCCTTTTGGGCGCCATCACCTGGAACGTGATCACCTGGTGGTACGGCATCCCCAGCAGCTCCTCGCACGCGCTGATCGGCGGCATCGTGGGTGCGGTCATCGCCAAGGCCGGCGCCGGCGTGCTGATCGCCGCCGGCATCTGGAAGACCGTCATCTTCATCTTCGTCTCGCCGGCGCTGGGCTTCCTGCTCGGCTCGCTGATGATGGTGGTGGTCGCCAATCTCATGCGGCGCACGCCGCCCTCGCGGGTGGACAAGTGGTTCCGGCGGCTGCAGCTGGTTTCGGCCGGCGCCTACAGCCTGGGCCACGGCGGCAACGACGCGCAGAAGACCATCGGCATCATCTGGATGCTGCTGATCGCCACCGGCTACACGTCGGCGGGCGCAGAGTCGCCGCCTACCTGGGCCATCGTCAGCTGCTACGTCGCCATCGCCATCGGCACCATGTTCGGCGGCTGGCGCATCGTCAAGACCATGGGCCAGAAGATCACCAAGCTCAAGCCGGTGGGCGGTTTCTGCGCCGAAACCGGCGGCGCCCTGACGCTGTTCATCGCCACCGCTCTGGGCATACCGGTGTCCACCACCCACACCATCACCGGCGCCATCGTGGGCGTCGGCTCGACCCAGCGCATGAGCGCGGTGCGCTGGGGCGTGGCCGGCAACATCGTGTGGGCCTGGATCCTTACCATCCCGGCCAGCGCGTTCGTGGCGGCGATCGCCTACTGGATCTCCTTGCAGATCTTCTGAGCGCGGCGGTGGGCCGCGGGGTGGGGCAAACCGCGTTTGCCCTGGCCCTTCACTGCGGCAGCTGCGGCGGCCGCGGATGCAGCCGCGCCATCGACAGGCTGTCGACATAGCGCCCGGCCTTGAGTGCATAGCCGCGGTGCCGCCCTTCCTCGACGAAGCCGAGGCTGCGGTACAGCGCGATCGCGCGCGGATTGTCTGCGTGCACGTGCAGCTCCACCCGCAGCACGCCCGCCCAGTTGTCGGCCCAGTCGAGCGCGCGATCCATCAGCCGGCGGCCGAGGCCGCGGCCCTGCCAGGGCGGCAGCAGCGCGATGGCCAGGACGCGCACGTGGGCGCGCCGCAGGCTCGGCTGCGGGGGATTCAGTCCCACCATGCCCACCACGCGGTCGCCGGCCACGGCGACCAGCTTCAGGGCCTGGGGATCGACGCGGGCGATGCCCTCGGTGCGCGAGGCCAGCGGCATGTCCGGCAGCTGCAGCGTGCCTTCCACGGTGCCCACCGTGCCGAACAGGGCCGAGATGCCGGCGGCGTCGGCCGGCTCGGCGGCGCGGATGTTCACTTCCTTCTCGCACATGCGGTGCTCCTCACTGGCTGATGCGGCGGCCTTCCTCGACCTGGTACTCGAAGTAGCGCTGGAAACTGAAGGCGATGCTGGCCATCAGCACGCCCGCGCCTATCATCAGCGCGCCGGCGACGGCGAAGATGGTCAGCCAGCGCGTGCCGCCAGCGGGCGCGTCCTCGGGGGCCTGCCGGTTGAAGCGGGCATTCCACTTCTCGCGCGTCATGAGGCCGTAGAAGATGGCGGTGAGGCAGCAGGCGGCGAAGGTGAATCCCAGCAGGGGCACCAGCAGCCAGCTCATGGTGTCGTCCTGGCCGAACTGCTGCACGCGCTGCAGGCCGTAGACGCCCAGCGCCGTCGGGATGGGCAGCAGCCAGCCGAGCCAGTCGCCCAGTCCGTGGAGGTAGAAGCGGTGCAGGCCAAGCGGTCCGCCGAGGAAGGCGAGCCAGGTCGCGAGGGTCTTGCTCTTCATGCCTCGGGCGCCGTCCGGTTCGCTTCGCCGATCGCCTTCTCCATCATCACGATGTCGAGCCAGCGGCCGAATTTCCAGCCGCAATCGCGGATGACGCCCACCGGCGTGAAGCCGAGGGCACGGTGCACGCCAATGGAGCCGGCATTGCCGGAATCGCCGATCACCGCGATCAGCTTCCTCAGGCCGATGGCTTCGGCCTGGGCGACCAGGGCGGCGAGCAATTGCCGGCCGATCCCCTGGCCGGCGGCGTCGGGGTGGAGGTAGATCGAGTCTTCGGCCGAGAAGCGGTAGGCCGGGCGCGGCTTGAACCACTGGCAGTAGGCATAGCCCAGCACCCGGCCGGCGTCGTCCTCGGCCACCAGCCAGGGAAGGCCTTTGCCCAGCACGTCCTGGCGGCGCGCCGCCATCTCGGCCTCGGTGGGCGGCGTGGTTTCGAAGGTGCCGGTGCCATGCAGCACGTGGTGCGCATAGATGGCGGCGATGGCGGGTACGTCTTGGTCGGTGCTGGGCCGTATCTTGGGCATGGTAGCGGGAGAAGTTATAATCGCGGGCTTTTCGGCGGGTCGTTGGCCGGGTGGCCAGTCGCGTGTCTCAACGCCGGAAGAACACACTGCAGCGTGCCAGGTGGGCACCTGCCTCATCCACCCAAGGATAAATCATGGTCGTGATCCGACTCTCCCGCGGCGGCTCCAAAGCCCGCCCGTTCTACAACATCGTGGTCGCCGACAAGCGCGTGCGCCGCGACGGCCGCTTCATCGAGAAGCTGGGCTTCTACAACCCCGTGGCCAAGGGTGGCGAGGAAAAGCTGCGCGTCGCGCAGGACCGCCTGACCTACTGGCGCGGCGTCGGCGCCCAGGCGTCGCCCACCGTGGAACGCCTGCTGAAGGACGGCAAGCTGGCGGCCCCCGCCGCCGAGGCCGCCGCGGCGTAATTGGCCTCCGGTCCGCATCCCGCTTCGCCCCGCGGTCCACGGTCGCGGCCCTCTGCGGGCGGCGCGGCGGGAGTCTCTTATTCAA
>JAEZKX010000109.1 GCA_023436025.1 Pseudomonadota bacterium
ATGTGTATAAAGAGACAGCCTGGCGCCAGCCCGGCGCCGCCGACTGCCAGGCCCAGGCAGACACGGCGGCCAGGCCGGCCGCGGCCAGCACGGCCATCAGCGCGCCGGCAAAGCGGCTGCGCCCCACCGGATGACTCACCGATGGGGGGCCGTGCATGGCGGAAGCGGGCCCGGCCCGGACATCGGGCCGCTCAGACGCGGCGGAAGACCAGGCTGCCGTTGGTGCCGCCGAAGCCGAAGTTGTTCTTCAGCGCCACATCGATCTTCAGGTCGCGCGCCTCGTTGGCGCAGTAGTCCAGGTCGCACTCGGGGTCCTGGTTGAAGATGTTGATGGTGGGCGGGCTCTTCTGGTGGTGCAGCGCGAGCACGGTGAACACCGATTCGATGCCGCCGGCGCCGCCCAGCAGGTGGCCGGTCATCGACTTGGTGGAGTTGACCACCGTCTTCTTCGCATGCTCGCCCAGCGCCAGCTTGATGGCGTTGGTCTCGTTGACGTCCCCCAGCGGCGTGGAAGTGCCGTGCGCGTTGAGGTAGTGCACCTGGTCCGGGTTGACGCCCGCGTTCTTCATCGCGGCCAGCATGGAGCGCTTGGGTCCGTCGACGTTGGGCGCCGTCATGTGGAAGGCATCGGCGCTCATGCCGAAGCCGGCCAGCTCGGCGTAGATCTTCGCACCGCGCTTCTTCGCGTGCTCGTACTCCTCGAGCACCAGCACGCCGCCGCCCTCGCCCAGCACGAAGCCGTCACGGTCCTTGTCCCAGGGGCGGGAGGCCGTCTTCGGATCGTCGTTGCGGGTGGACAGGGCCCGGGCCGCGGCAAAGCCGCCGATGCCCAGAGGCGAGACGCACGATTCGGCGCCGCCGGCGATCATGATGTCGGCGTCACCGGATTCGATCATGCGGCCGGACGTGCCGATCGCATGCAGGCCGGTGGTGCAGGCCGTCACGATGGCGATGTTGGGTCCCTGGAAGCCGTACTTGATCGACACGTGCCCGGAGATCATGTTGATGATCGAGGCCGGCACGAAGAACGGCGAGATCCGGCGCGGGCCGCGGTTGACCAGCTCGGAGTGCTGCTCCTCGATCATCGGCAGCCCGCCGATGCCGGAGCCGATGTTGACGCCGATGCGCGTGGCCAGTTCGCCATCCAGCCGGTCGCCCGTGGGCAACCCTGCGTCCTCGATGGCTTGTGCCGCGGCGGCCAGCCCGAGGTGGATGAAGCGGTCCATGTGCCGGGCTTCCTTCTCCAACATGTAGTCGGTGACCTGGAACCCCCGGACCTCGCCGGCGAACTTGACCGCCAGATTGGCGGTGTCGAAGGACTGGACGGTATCGATCCCCGAGCGGCCTGCCAGCAGGTTGGCCCAGGACTCGGCGACGGTGTTGCCCACGGGGCTCACGCACCCGAGGCCCGTCACGACGACGCGGCGGCGCACGAACTCAGGCCTTCTGGTGCTGCTGGGCGTAGTCGATGGCGTTCTGCACCGTGGTGATCTTCTCGGCGTCCTCGTCCGGGATCTCGATGCCGAACTCGTCCTCGAGAGCCATGACCAGCTCCACCGTGTCCAGGGAGTCCGCGCCGAGGTCGGCCACGAAGGCCTTCTCGTTGGTGACCTGGGACTCCTCCACGCCGAGCTGCTCGGCGATGATTTTTTTGACACGTGCTTCGATATCGCTCATGGTTCCCTCAAAGGGTTGTGATTGAACTGGTGATTTTATGCCGCGCCGGATTTCAGCCCGGCGTAGGCCGATAGGCCGCTTTCAGGCCATGTACATGCCGCCGTTGACGTGCAGCTCCTGGCCGGTGACGTAGCCCGCCTGCGGCGAGGCCAGGAAGGCCACCGCGTGGGCGACGTCCGCCGGCTTGCCGAGGTGGCCCAGCGGGATCTGGGCGAGCAGCGCCTTCTGCTGCTCCTGCGGCAGCGCGCCGGTCATGTCGGTCTCGATGAAGCCGGGCGCCACGCAATTGACGGTGATGCCGCGACTGCCGAGCTCGCGCGCCAGCGCGCGGGTCATGCCCGCCACCCCCGCCTTGGCAGCCGCGTAGTTGGCCTGGCCCGGGTTGCCGGAGGCGCCGACCACGCTGGTGATGTTGACGATGCGGCCGTAGCGCTGCTTCATCATCGTGCGCATGACGGCACGGCTGAGCCGGAACACCGCCTTCAGGTTGGTGTCGACGACGGCATCCCAGTCCTCGTCCTTCAGCCGCATGGCCAGCATGTCGCGGGTGATGCCGGCATTGTTGACCAGCACCTGCAGCCCGCCGTGTTCCTTGACGATGGTTTCGACCAGCGCCTCGGCGGCCTGGGCGTCGTTGACGTCGAGCCGGGCGCCGCGGCAGCCGGCGTACTGCGCCAGCGCCTGGCTCACCTTGGCGGCGCCGTCGTCGGTGGTGGCGGTGCCCACCACCTTCATGCCGCGGGCGGCGAGCTCCTGCGCGATGGCCGCGCCGATACCGCGCGAGGCCCCGGTGACCAGGGCGACCTGGGTGTCCGTCGTCATGCCAGCATTCCCTTCACTTCGGCCAGCGTGGCCGGATCGTACAGCGCGGCCGACTGCAGCGAGCCGTCGATCCGCTTGGCCAGGCCGGCCAGCACCTTGCCGGGACCGCATTCGACGATGGTGTCGACGCCGCGGCCGCGGATCGCCTGCACGCACTCCACCCAGCGCACCGGGCCGAAGGCCTGCTCGTAGAGGGCGGCCTTGATGCGTTCCGGGTCGGTCTCGACCTTCACCTCGATGTTGTTCACCACCGGGATGCGCGGCGCCTGCAGCGCCGTCGCGGCCAGCCGTTCCTTGAGCTTCTCGGCGGCCGGCTTCATCAGGCTGGAGTGGAAGGGCGCGCTCACCGGCAGCGGCAGCGCGCGCTTGGCGCCCATGCCCTTGAGCAGTTCGCAGGCCTTGTCGACGGCGGCCTTGCTGCCGGCGATCACGGTCTGCGCGGGATCGTTGAAGTTGACCGCCTCGACCACCTCGGCGCTGTTGAGGCCGAAGCTGCGCTGGGCCTCGGCGCAACCCTCGATGACGCGCTGCGCCTCCATGCCGAGGATGGCGGCCATGGCGCCAGTGCCCACCGGCACGGCTTCCTGCATGGCCTGGGCGCGGAAGCGCACCAGCGGCGCCGCATCGGCCAGGGTGAGCGCGCCGGCCGCGACCAGCGCGGAATACTCGCCCAGTGAATGTCCGGCCACCACGGCCGGCTCGGCGCCGCCTTCGGCGCGCCAGGCGCGGTAGGCGGCCACGCCGGCCACCAGCATCACAGGCTGGGTGTTGGTCGTCAGCGCCAGTGCTTCCTTCGGGCCTTCGTGGATCAGGCGGCCGACATCCTCGCCGAGGGCGTCGGAAGCTTCGCGCAGCGTCTGCACCACGGCCGGGTGGTCGCCCCAGGCGTCGAGCATGCCGACGGCCTGCGAACCCTGGCCGGGAAAGACGAAAGCGAACGGTTTCATGCGGGTCGTCTCCGAATCGTTTGTCAGCCGCGTGTGCGGCTCAGAAGTCCAGCAGGACGGCGCCCCAGGTGAAGCCGCCGCCCACGCCCTCGAGCATCAGCGTGTCGCCCTTGACGATCTTGCCGCTGCGCACCGCGGCGTCGAGCGCCAGCGGGATGGAGGCGGCCGAGGTGTTGCCGTGCTGGTCGACGGTGACCACCAGCTTGTCCAGCGGCAGC
Organism: Pseudomonadota bacterium; assembly: GCA_023436025.1. Classification (GTDB taxonomy): domain Bacteria; phylum Pseudomonadota; class Gammaproteobacteria; order Burkholderiales; family Burkholderiaceae_C; genus Ramlibacter. The sequence continues at coordinate 3,665 of JAEZKX010000109.1, forward strand.
TTCAGCTTCTTGGCCGTGCCCTGCATGATGCGGATGTTGGCCTGGTGGGGGATCAGCCAGTCGATGTCGGCGTCGGTCTTGCCGGCCTTCCTGAGCGTGGTGCGGGCCGCGTCTTCCAGCACGCCCACCGCCAGCTTGAACACGGCCTGGCCGTCCATCTTGAGCAGCGGATCGCCGAGCACCTGGCCGCCCGCCACGGTACCCGGCACGCACAGGATGCCCACGTGCTTGCCGTCGGCGTGCAGGTCGGTCGCCAGGATGCCGGGCGTGTCGGAGGCCTCCAGCACCACCGCGCCGGCGCCGTCGCCGAACAGCACGCAGGTGGTGCGGTCCTGGAAGTCGAGGATGCGCGAGAACACCTCGGCGCCGACCACCAGCGCCTTGCTGGCGGAGCCGGTGCGGATCATCGCGTCGGCCACGGTCAACGCATAGACGAAGCCGCTGCACACCGCCTGCACGTCGAAGGCCGGGCAGCCGGCGATGCCCAGCTTGTTCTGCAGGATGCACGCCGACGAGGGGAACACCATGTCGGGCGTGGAGGTGGCCACGATGATCAGGTCGATCTCGCCGGCCTGGCGGCCCGCGGCCTCCAGGGCCGCGCGGGCGGCATGGACGCCGAGCTCGCTGCTGGTCACGTCCGGCTCTGCGAAGTGCCGGGCACGGATGCCGGTGCGCTCCACGATCCACTGGTCGGAAGTCTCGACGCCACCGGCAGCGAGTTGCGCGGCGAGGTCCGCGTTGGTCACGCGCTTCGGCGGCAGGTAGCTGCCAGTGCCCGTGATGCGGGAATATCGGGTCATCGTGTCAGACGGCCGCGGCCAGCGGCTGGGCGTCGCCCTCGGCGCCGACCAGCAGGGGCCGGGCGTGGGCGATGCGTGCCTGGACGCGGTCCAGCAGGTTGTTCCGGGCCGCATCATAAGCGCGGTTGAGCGCCTGCTCGAACGCGAGCTCATCGGCGGAGCCGTGGCTCTTGAAGACGAGGCCGCGCAAGCCCAGCAGGGCCGCGCCGTTGTAGCGGCGGTAGTCGACGCGCCGCTTGAAGGCGGAAAGGATGGGATAGGCCGCCAGCGCGGCCAGCTTGGACAGCGGCGTGCGCGAGAACTCCTCGCGCAGGAAGCCGCCGATCATGGAGGCCAGGCCTTCGCTGGTCTTCAGCGCGACGTTGCCCACGAAGCCGTCGCACACGACGATCTCGGTGGTGCCCTTGAAGATGTCGTTGCCCTCGACGTTGCCGTAGAAATTGAGGTCGCCGGCGGCACCGGCGGCGCGCAGCAGCTCGCCGGCCTTCTTGATGACGTCGTTGCCCTTGATCACTTCCTCGCCGATGTTCAGCAGCCCGACGCTGGGGCTCTCGTGCCCCGTGAGCGCCGACACCAGGGCCGAGCCCATGACGGCGAACTGCAGCAGGTGCTGCTCGGTGCAGTCGACGTTGGCGCCGAGGTCGAGCACCGTCGTGGCCTCGCCCTTGGCGTTGGGCAGGCGCGAGGCAATGGCCGGTCGGTCGATGCCCTCGACCGTCTTGAGCAGGTAGCGCGCCAGCGCCATCAGCGCGCCGGTGTTGCCGGCGGAGACGGCCACCTGGGCCTGCCCCTCCTTCACCTGCTGGATGGCCACCCGCATGGAAGAGTCCTTCTTCTTGCGCAGGGCGACCTCCACGGAGTCATCCATGGACACGACCTCGGAGGCGGGAACCACGCTGGCGCGCGGATGCTGCAGCGGCGCTAGCGCCTGCGGCACCCCCACCAGCAGCAGCCGGGCATCGGGATGCGCCTCGAGGAATTGGCGGCAGGCGGCCAGCGTCACGCGCGGGCCGTGGTCGCCGCCCATGCAATCGACAGCAAGTGTCGTCGTCATGGACTGGACTGTAGAGCCAAACTGCACCGTTCCGGGGCCCGACAAGACAAAGGCCCGAACTGCGCACCAGCGCAGCCGGGCCTTTCGGCTCGGGAGAAGATCAGGCGTCGTTCTTCGTCTTGAGCACCTTGCGGCCACGGTAGAAGCCGGTCGGGCTGATGTGGTGGCGCAGGTGGGTTTCGCCGGTGGTCGGCTCGACGGCCATGCCCGGCACCGTCAGGGCGTTGTGCGAACGGTGCATGCCGCGCTTGGAAGGCGACTTCTTGTTTTGCTGGACAGCCATGGAGGGCTCCTGGATTCTGCCGGCGGCCCGCTGAAGGCCGCCCGGGGTTGGAAGGTGGACGAAGGCGCAGCGATGCGCGAAGCCAACGATTATAGCCCAAGTCCACTTTCCTACTGCTTCCGACCCTTCAGGGCGCCCAGCACGGCGAAGGGATTCTCCTTCTCGGCCGCGGCTTCCTCGAAGCCGGGATCGGCAGCGGACATCTTCACCGGCTCCGGGCAGACCGCGTGGCGCGGGGCCACCGGCACCTCCATCAGCAGCTCGTCCTCGACCAGCTCGTGCAGGTCGAAGCTGCGGCTGAGCGCCAGCAGATCCTCCTCGGCCTCGTCGTCCTCGGCCGCCGCGGTGGCCTCGTCGGCGACGAAGCGGAAATCGCGATCGACGGCCAGCGGCACCTCCACCGGCCGCAGGCAGCGCTGGCACACCAGCGGCAGGCTGGCGTCGGCGCGCAGGTGCAACCAGACCTCCGGTTGCACGTGGCGCGGGTTGCGCAGCTCGCCGCGCGCCTCCCAGTGGACGCTGCGCTCGGCAGGACCGCCCTCGGTGTCGATCTCGGCGGACAGCCGCCGGTACTGCGCCAGCGGGTCGGTGGATTGCAGGACGGCGCCGTCCTCGGCAAAGCGGCGCACATCCAGGCGACGCGGGTCGAACTCCTTGGCCATGCAGCCAGTGTAAGAGAATGGCCGGATGCCATCGTCTCCCGAAGTCCCGGCCGCGCGCGCGCTGGTCCTGGGCTCCACCTCCGCCTACCGGCGCGAGCTGCTGTCGCGCCTGCGCCTGCCCTTCACCGTCGAGCCGCCACAGGTCGACGAAACGCCGCACGCCGGCGAAAGCCCGGCCGCGCTGGCGCGCCGGCTGGCCGCCGCCAAGGCGCGCGCCGTGGCCGAGCGGCATCCGCAAGCCATCGTCATCGGCTCCGACCAGGTCGCCGACCTCGGCGGCGAACCGCTGGGCAAGCCCGGCAACCACGCCAATGCCGTGGCCCAGCTGGAACGCATGAGCGGCCAGACCGTGGTGTTCCAGACCGCCCTGTCGGTGCTGTGCCTGGCCACCGGCTTCGCCCAGCACGACCTGGCGCCGGTGCGGGTGCGCTTCCGAACCCTGGAACGCGACGAGATCGAGGCCTACCTGCGCGCCGAGCAACCCTACGACTGCGCCGGCAGCGCCAAGAGCGAGGGCATGGGCATCGCACTGCTGGACGCGATCGACAGCGACGACCCCACAGCCCTGGTCGGCCTGCCGCTGATCCGCACTTGCCGCATGCTGCGGGCCGCCGGCCTGCGGGTGTTCTGATGCCGCCCGGCCGCCTGCTGCTGGTGCCGGCGCCACTGGACTTCGGCACCGACACACCCGCTCCCCTGCGCGAAGTGCTGCCCGAGGGCACCATCGCCGCCGCGGCGCGCCTGAGCCACTGGATCTGCGAGAACGCGAAATCGGCGCGCGCCTACCTCAAGCGCATCGACGCGCTGCAGCCGCTGGCGGTACCGCTGCAACAGATGGCGATGCAGGAGCTGCCGCGCGAAGTGCACAAGAAGGGTGACCATGGCCCCGGCGGCTTCGACGCCCGGCCGCTGCTGCGCCCGGCGCTGGACGGGCACGACATCGGTCTGTTGAGCGAGGCCGGCATGCCGGCGGTGGCCGATCCGGGCTCTTCGGTGGTGCGGGCCGCGCACGCGCTGGGCTTGCCGGTGGTGCCGCTGGTGGGGCCGGTGTCGCTGCTGCTGGCACTGGCCGCCAGCGGACTCAATGGGCAGAACTTCGCCTTCGTGGGCTACCTGCCGCAGGAGTCGGCGGCGCGCGCCGCCCGCCTGCGCGAGCTGGAGGCGCTGGCGCTGCGCACCGGCCAGGCGCAGCTGTTCATCGAGACGCCGTACCGGAACCTGGCGCTGTGGCAGGGCATGCTGCAGTCCCTGAAACCGGCGACGCGACTGGCCGTGGCGACCGGATTGACGCTGCCGGACGGGCAGTGCCGGATGGCGTCGGCGGCCGAATGGAAACAGCGGGACGTCCCGGTCGCCAACGACCGGCCGGCGGTCTTCGCGATCGGGATCTAGGAACCTGAGCGGGAGGGAGACGGGCCCGCGCCGGCGCCTAGGGAGTGGATTGCGCGCTCGCCGCGGGTGCCGACCACCCACCACGGCCACTGCTTACACAGGGTGCGCCCGCGCCGCGCGCGCACCCTGCGGCCTGCGTCAACGAAGCGGCGCCACCGCCCGCAGCGCCCGCACCGCGCCTTCGCCCACGGCCGCGCCGAAGCGCTTGGCCAGCTTCTCGGCGACGTTCTCACGCCGCGTGTAGTCGACCAGCTCCTCGGCCTTGATCACTTCCCGCGCCACGAAGTCGAGGTTGCCCAGTTGGTCGGCCAGGCCCATCTCCACCGCCTGCTGGCCGGTCCAGAACAAGCCGCTGAACACTTCGGGGGAATCGGTCTTCAGCCGCTTGCCACGGCCGGTCTTCACCACGTCGATGAACTGGAGGTGGATCTGGTCCAGCATCTGCTGCGCATGCTGGCGGTGCTTTTCCGTCTGCGGGCTGAAGGGGTCGAGGAAGCCCTTGTTCTCGCCGGCCGTCAGCAGCCGGCGCTCCACGCCCAGCTTGTCCATCAGGCCGGTAAAGCCGAAGCCTTCCATCAGCACGCCGATGCTGCCGACGATGCTGGCCTTGTCGACGTAGATGTTGTCGGCCGAGGCAGCGATGTAGTAGGCCGCCGAGGCGCAGGATTCCTCGACCACCGCGTACAGCGGCTTCTTGTACCGCGCCTTCAGGCGCCGCAGCTCGTCGTTGACGATGCCCGCCTGCACCGGACTGCCGCCCGGCGAGTTGATCAGCAGCACCACGCCCTGCGCGCCGGCGTCCTCGAAAGCCGCCTTGGCGGCGGCGACGATGAATTCGGCGCTGGCCTCCTGCTCGGGGCCGATCTCGCCCTGGATTTCGATCACCGCCGTGTGCGGCGTCGCCTTGTCCGTCGCCGGCTGGCCGCGCCAGGTCAGCAACCAGACCAGGAAGACGAAGAAGGCCAGCCAAGCCAGGCGGGTGAAGGTGCGCCAGCGGCGCTGCGCGCGCTGCTCCGCCAGCGAGGCGAACAGCAGGCGCTCCATGGTGGCCCGCTCCCAGCCGGGCGCCGCGGCGGCGGCGGGGGACGCGGAAGGCGTGGTGGTGGCGGGCGGCGGCGTGGCGCGGTAGTCGCCCTCGGGAGAGCCAGGCTCGTTCATCTCAAAACTCGATCGGTTGGAGGTTGAAAGTAGTATGCCAGTGGACCACGCCGTCCTTCTCCGTCAGCTTGATGTGGATCAAGCCACCCCGGCAGGGGCCGCCCGCGCAGGCGCCCGTGTCAGGCTGGTAGGCGGCACCGTGCGTGCTGCAAAGCAGCCAGCGGCCGCTGTCGTCGAAGAAGCGATTGGGCTGCCAGTCCATCTCCATCGCCACGTGGGCGCAGCGATTGAGATACGCATGCACCCCGCCCTGCCAGCGCACGGCGAAGGCGCGGCAGGTCTGGCCGGCGTAGACCACGTCGAAGGGCACGGCCAGGCCGCTGTCTTCCAGGTCGCCGGAATTGCACAGCGGCACCAGCCGTTCTTCCATCAGGCATTCTCCAGCAGCCAGTCGTGCAGCTCGCGCACCGAATGCACCACGCATTGCGGCCGCAGCGCCTCGAAGCCCTCGGTGGTGTGGGCGCCGTAGCTGACGCCGATGCTGGCGCAGCCGGCGTTGGCCGCCATCTGGAGATCGTGGGTGGTGTCGCCGATCATCAGGGTGCGCTGCGGCTCGGTGCCGAACTCGCGCATCAACTCGTCGAGCATGCGCGGATCGGGCTTGCCGGCGGTTTCATCGGCGGTGCGCGAACCGTCGAACACGCCCGACAGCTGCGCGCTGCGCAGCACCTCGTCGAGCCCGCGGCGCGACTTGCCGGTGGCGACGGCCAGCCAGTGGTGGCGTGCCCGCAGCGCCTGCAGCATGGGCAGCACGCCGTCGAACAGGCTCAGGTCATCCTGGTGCGCCAGGTAGTGGCGCCGATACGACGCCCCGAGTTCCGCGTACTTCTCCCGGGGAACGTCCGGCGCCGCATGGGCCAGGGCCTCCATCAGGCCCATGCCAATGACATAGGCGGCTTCCCGGTCGCCGGGCACGGTGCCGCCGACATCGGCCACCGCCCGCTGGATGCAGCGCACGATGATCCGGGTGGAATCGAACAGGGTGCCGTCCCAATCAAAGGCGATCAGGTCGAACCGGCGGGGACGCGGGACTGGCATGGGTGATGAAAGTCTGCAGCTCCGGCGGCAACGGTGACTGCAGGGCGATGCGCTCACCGCTGGCCGGGTGGTCGAACTGTAACCGCCAGGCGTGCAGGAACATGCGCCTGAGGCCTTGCTTCTGCAGGGACTTGTTGAGGTCGAAGTCGCCGTACTTGTCGTCGCCGACGATGGGGTGGCCCTGGCTGGCGAGGTGGACGCGGATCTGGTGGGTGCGCCCGGTCTTGATGGTCACCTCCAGCAGGGAGTAGCCCGGCGCCGCCGCACCACCGCGGACAGGCGCCGGTGCGGCAGGGATCAGGTCGCGGACCTTGACCAGCGTGATCGAGCGCATGCCGTCGGGGTCGTCCTTGGCGACCACCTTCACCCGGCGCTCGCCGTCGGCCAGCAGGTACTTGTGCAGCGGCAGGTCGATGACCTTCCGGTTGGCCGGCCAGGCGCCGATGACCAGGGCCAGGTAGGTCTTGCCGGTCTCGCGTTCGCGGAACTGGTCCTGCAGCCTGACCAGGGCCGAGCGCTTCTTGGCCACCAGCAGGATGCCCGAGGTCTCCCGGTCCAGCCGGTGCACCAGTTCCAGGAACTTCGCCTGCGGCCGGGCCTGGCGCAGCTGCTCGATGACCCCGGAGCTGACCCCGCTGCCGCCGTGCACGGCCACGCCGGCCGGCTTGTCGATGGCCAGCAGGTGCTCGTCCTCGAACAGCAGCGGGAATTCCCGCGCCGGCGCCGGCTTCTCCAGCCTGGCGCTGGCCGCCTCGGAGACCCGCACCGGCGGGACGCGCACGACGTCGCCCTCGGCCACCCGGGTGTCGGCGGCGGCACGGCCCTTGTTCACCCGCACCTCGCCGGAGCGGATGATCCGGTAGACGTGGGTTTTCGGCACCCCCTTGAGGACCCGGATGAGGAAATTGTCGAGGCGTTGGCCCGCGGAATCATCCCCGACGGTCACGAACCTGACTTCAGCGCTTGCAGGGGACACGCCGCCCCCTATAATCTGTTTCACTAGCGCGACGCTGTAAGTGGTTGATTTGGCTGGCAGTTTAGCCCACCCTCCACCCCTTCGCGCGCTGGCAGGTCGATGCCGACGGCACCGTGCCGCGCAGATCCAGGGCCAAAGCCCTGCATGGCGCGCTCGTTTCCGTTCAGGGGCCGGCTCTTCGAAACACTGATACGGAATAACAAGCCTGCAGCGCAACGCTTCAGGCGGATCAAAGCGAGAACAACGGTGCTGATGGTGTTCCTCCTGGCTTTCTGGCGCTGGCTGCTGCCCGCGCCGGCCATGCAGGCGCCGCCGTGGCCCCACCTCCTCAGCGTCGCCCCCACCGCCCATCCGGCGGTGCGCCGGCATGCCAGGCTCGCCCCCATCCCTGTGCCCTTGCGGAGGCTGCTGAGCTAGACGCTCCGCAGCCTGCCCGCACTCCGGCAATTCCATCCGTTTCGAAGCGCCTGCACGGCATCGTTGGACCCCCGTGGTCCGGTGATGGTTGTACGAGAAAGAGGTGACGCTTCATGAAGCGGATGCTGATCAACGCCACGCAGGCGGAAGAACGCCGGCTGGCGATCGTCGATGGACAGAAGCTCCTCGACTACGAGATCGAGATCGAAGGGCGCGAACAGCGCAAGGGCAACATCTACAAGGCGGTCGTGACGCGGGTCGAGCCCTCGCTCGAGGCCTGCTTCGTCGACTACGGCGAAGACCGCCACGGCTTCCTGCCGTTCAAGGAAATCTCCAAGCAGTACTTCGCCGCCGGCGTGCCGGTGTCGCAGGCCCGGATCAACGACGTGATCAAGGAAGGGCAGGAGCTGCTGGTCCAGGTCGAGAAGGAAGAGCGCGGCAACAAGGGCGCGGCGCTGACCACCTTCATCTCGCTGGCCGGGCGCTACGTGGTGCTGATGCCCAACAACCCGCGCGGCGGTGGCGTCAGCCGCCGCATCGAGGGCGAGGACCGGCAGGAGCTCAAGGAGAACATGGACCAGTTGGAGTATCCCAACGGCATGTCCATCATCGCCCGCACGGCCGGCATCGGCCGCAGCGCCCCCGAGCTGCAGTGGGACCTGAACTACCTGCTGAAGCTGTGGTCCGCCATCGAAGGCGCGAGCAAGGGCGGCAAGGGCGCCTTCCTGATCTACCAGGAGTCCAGCCTGGTGATCCGCGCGATCCGTGACTACTTCAACCACGACATCGGCGACATCCTGATCGACACGGACGACATCTACGAGCAGGCGCACCAGTTCATGGCGCACGTGATGCCGGAACACGCGCAGCGCGTGAAGCGCTACCGCGACGATTCGCCGCTGTTCAGCCGCTTCCAGATCGAGCACCAGATCGAATCGGCCTACGCGCGCGAGGTCAAGCTGCCGTCCGGCGGAGTCATCGTCATCGACCACACCGAAGCGCTGGTCTCCATCGACGTCAACTCGGCGCGCGCCATCAAGGGCGGCGACATCGAGGAGACCGCCACCCGTACCAACCTGGAAGCCGCCGACGAGGTGGCGCGCCAGATGCGGCTGCGCGACCTGGGCGGCCTGATCGTCATCGACTTCATCGACATGGAGGAGTCGAAGAACCGCCGCGAGGTCGAGAACCGCCTGCGCGACGCGCTGCGGCAGGACCGCGCCCGCGTGCAGTTCGGCTCGATCAGCAAGTTCGGCCTGATGGAGATGAGCCGCCAGCGGCTGCGCCCGGCGCTGTCCGAAGGCGCGTCCATCCCCTGCCCGCGCTGCGGCGGCCACGGCCACATCCGCGACACGGAAAGCTCGGCCCTGCAGATCCTGCGCATCATCCAGGAAGAGTCGATGAAGGACGGCACCGCCGCCGTGCACTGCCAGGTGCCGGTGGAAGTCGCCTCCTTCCTGCTCAACGAGAAGCGTACCGAGATCGCCAAGATCGAGCTCAAGCAGCGCGTGGCCGTGCTGATGGTGCCGAACAAGACGCTGGAGACGCCCAACTACCGGCTGGAGCGCTTGAAGCACGACGACGCGCGCCTGGACAACCTCAAGGCCAGCTACCACATGGCCGAGGAGTTCGAGGACCCGACCACCGTGACGCGCCGTTCGCACGAGCGCGTGAACAAGCAGGAGCCGGTGATCAAGGGCGTGCTGCCCGACGCGCCGGCGCCCATGCCGGTGGCCCGGCCGCCGGTGCAGGAGCCCGTGGCCAAGGCCGCGCCGGCACCCGCCCCCACCCCTGCGGCAGCGCCCGCGCCCGTGCAGCAACCCGCAGAGCGCGGCTTCTTCGCCTGGTTGAAGACGGCCTTCGGCCTGGCACCGGCCAGCGAACCGGCGCGTGCGCCGGCCGCGCCTGTGGCGGCCGAGCCCAAGAAGGAAGAACGGCGCGAAGGTCGCCGGGACGGCCGCCGCGGCGAAAGCCGGGGCGAGCGTGGTGAACGCGGCGAGCGCAGTGAGCGGGGCGAACGCGGAGGCCGTGGCCGCCGCGAAGGCGAACCGCGCCGCGAACGCACGGTTGTCGAG
>JAEZKX010000173.1 GCA_023436025.1 Pseudomonadota bacterium
CCCTGGATGCGCGCCGCGCGCATCCCCCTGGACGACGGGGCTTCCTTCGACTTGGTAAAATTCAGCTCCGATTACGCACTCGCTTCGGCCCTGCTGCTCGACGCCCATGTCGAGGGCTACGGCGGCGGCGGCAAGGCATTCCCGTGGTCACGGCTTCCACCAAGCGTCAACTGTCACGCCGTTTTGTCTGGTGGGCTCACACCTGCAAGCGTGGGCGATGGCATCTTGCAGGTACGGCCGCGTTTCCGCACGCTGGCCGTTGATGTGAGTTCCGGGGTCGAGGCGTCCAAGGGCGTCAAGGACCCGGAGAAGATCCATCGCTTCGTCGCCGCCGTGCGCGCGGCCGACCACCTCCTTGCAAGGTCCCCCCATGCCCTCCTCTCCTCAACCTGACGCCACGGGCCACTTCGGCCGGTATGGCGGCAGCTTCGTCAGCGAAACCCTCACCCACGCGATCGCGCAACTGCGCGAGGCCTACGCGAAGTACCAGCACGACCCGGAATTCCTGGCCGAGTTCGCCTACGAGCTGAAGCACTTCGTCGGCCGGCCCTCGCCGGTCTACCATGCCCGCCGCATGAGCCAGGAACAGGGCGGCGCCCAGATCTGGCTCAAGCGCGAGGACCTCAACCACACCGGCGCCCACAAGATCAACAACGTGATCGGGCAGGCCATGCTGGCACGCCGCATGGGCAAGCCGCGCGTCATCGCCGAAACCGGCGCCGGCCAGCACGGCGTGGCCACCGCCACCATCTGTGCGCGCTACGGCCTGGAATGCGTGGTCTACATGGGCAGCAACGACGTGCAGCGGCAAAGCCCCAACGTCTACCGCATGAACCTGCTGGGCGCGCGCGTGGTGCCGGTGGAGTCGGGCAGCAAGACGCTGAAGGACGCGCTCAACGAGGCCATGCGCGACTGGGTCACCAACGTCGAGAACACTTTCTACATCATCGGCACGGTGGCGGGGCCGCACCCCTATCCGATGATGGTGCGCGACTTCCAGAGCGTGATCGGCAAGGAGTGCATCGAGCAGATGCCGCCGCTGGCCGGCCGCCAGCCCGACGCGGTGGTGGCCTGCGTGGGCGGCGGCAGCAACGCGATGGGCATCTTCCATCCCTACATCCCGTTCGAGGCCACGCGCCTGATCGGCGTGGAGGCGGCGGGCGAAGGCCTGGACAGCGGCAAGCATTCGGCCTCGCTGCAGCGCGGCAGCCCGGGCGTGCTGCACGGCAACCGCACCTACGTCCTGCAGGACCCGGACGGCCAGATCATCGAGACGCACAGCGTGAGCGCCGGCCTCGACTACCCCGGCGTCGGGCCTGAGCATGCGTGGCTCAAGGACACCGGGCGCGCGGAATACGTCGGCATCACCGACGCCGAAGCCCTGGAGGCCTTCCACTACCTGTGCCGCACCGAGGGCATCATCCCGGCACTGGAGTCGAGCCATGCCATCGCCTACGCCATGAAGCTGGCCAGGACCATGAAGAGCGACCAGCACATCCTGGTCAATCTCTCCGGCCGCGGCGACAAGGACATCGGCACGGTGGCCGACCTGGCCGGCGTCGACTTCTACGACCGGCCGTCGATGCGCGGCCTGACGCTCAAGGGCGGGCCCAAGGCATGAGCCGCATCCCCGCAACCTTCGCGCGGCTGGCGCGCGACAAGCGCAAGGCGCTGATCCCCTACATCACCGCCGGCTTCCCGTTCGCCGACATCACCCCGCAGCTGATGCACGAGATGGTGGCGGCCGGTGCCGACGTCATCGAACTGGGCGTGCCCTTCTCCGACCCGATGGCCGACGGCCCGGTGATCCAGCGCGCCGGCGAGCGCGCGCTGGCCGCCGGCGTCGGGCTCGCCAGCGTGTTGGACATGGTGCGCAGCTTCCGGGAGCGCGACACCACGACGCCGGTGGTGCTCATGGGCTATGCCAATCCGCTGGAACGCTACGACCTGGCGCGTGGCGACAACGCCTTCGTGCGCGACGCGGCGGCGGCCGGGGTCGACGGCGTGCTGATCGTCGACTACCCGCCGGAGGAATGCGAGGCCTTCGCCGCCGCGCTGAAGGCCGCCGGCCTCGACCTGATCTTCCTGCTGGCGCCCACCAGCACCGACGAGCGCATCCGCCAGGTGGCGCGCATCGCCAGCGGCTACGTCTACTACGTCTCGCTCAAGGGCGTCACCGGCGCCGGCCACCTGGACACGGTGGCGGTGGAAGAGGCCCTGCCGCGCATCCGCCGGCATGTGCAAGTCCCCGTCGGCGTGGGCTTCGGCATCCGCGATGCGGCGACCGCCCGTGCCGTGGGCCGCGTCGCCGACGCGGTGGTCATCGGCACCAAGGTCATCCAGCTCGTGGAAGAGCTGCCGCGCGAGCAGGCGGCGCCGGCGCTGTCGCGCTTCATCCGCGAGATCCGGACGGCGCTCGACGTTGGATAATCCGGAAACACCCGCAGAGGAGTCACGATGAGCTGGTTGGAAAAACTGCTGCCCCCCAAGATCCAGCCGACGGATCCGAACGAACGCCGCAGCGTGCCCGAGGGCTTGTGGATCAAGTGCCCGAGCTGTGAAACGGTGCTGTACAAGACCGACCTGGAACAGAACCAGAACGTCTGCCCGACTTGCGGCCACCACCACCGCATCGGCGCCCGCGCACGGCTCAACGGCTTCCTGGATGCCGAGGGCCGCTACGAGATCGGCCAGGAAGTGCTGCCGGTCGACGCGCTCAAATTCCAGGACAGCCGCAAGTACCCGCTGCGCCTGAAGGAAGCGCTGGAGAACACCGGCGAGACCGACGCGCTCGTGGTGATGGGCGGCGCCGTGCACAGCATCAACCTGGTCGCGGCGGCCTTCGAGTTCGACTTCATGGGCGGCTCCATGGGCAGCGTGGTCGGCGAGCGCTTCGTGCGCGGCGTCGAAACGGCCATCGAGCAGAAGGTGCCTTTCCTCTGCTTCACCGCCACCGGCGGCGCGCGCATGCAGGAAGGCCTGCTGTCACTGATGCAGATGGCCAAGACCAACGCCGCGCTGACCCGCCTGGCGAAGAAGGGCCTGCCCTACATCAGCGTGCTGACCGACCCGACCATGGGCGGCGTGAGCGCCGGCTTCGCCTTCGTGGGCGACGTGGTGATCGCCGAGCCCAAGGCCCTGATCGGCTTCGCCGGGCCGCGGGTGATCGAGTCGACCGTGCGGGTGAAGCTGCCCGAAGGCTTCCAGCGCGCCGAGTTCCTGCAGGAAAAGGGTGCCGTCGACTTCATCTGCGACCGCCGCGAACTGCGCCGCACGGTGGCCAACGTCCTGGCCATGCTGCTGCGCCAGCCGGCCGACGCGGTGCAGTAGTCGGGAAAGTCCAAGTCCCGACAGCCCGACTCCCGGACGCAAAAGCCGCAAAGGTCGCGCAAAAGGCGCAAAAAGAACAGCCCATCATCGGATGGGCTTCTTTTTTGGGTCCTTTGCGTCGTCTTTGCGACTTTGGCGTCCCCCGCTGTCCGGCTGTTCGCTCCGGGACGCCCCGGCACTAGCGCAACACGCCTGCCTCGACGTTTGCCAGCACGATGGCGGCGACCTGCAGCACCACCAGCAGGGCCAGGGGCGAGAGGTCGAAGCCGCCGACCAGGGGGATGACGCGGCGGAAGGGGCGCAGCAGCGGGGCGCACAGGCGATCGATGACGTCGGCGATGGGCGAGTCCGAGCGCACCCAGGACAGCACGGCATAGACGATCACCAGGCCGATCAGGCCCGAGATCACCAGCCGCAGCAGGCCGAACAGCGCCAACCACGGCACCAGCGAAAGCGCGCCCGCGCCCAGCGCCCACAGGATCAGGTACTGCGCGGCCTCGATCAGGTAGGCGGCCACCAGGCTGGCGGTGTCGAGCTTGCGAACCGGCGGCAGCACGCGTCGCAAAGGCAGCACGATCCAGTCGGTCAGGGCGAAGACGAAGCGGCCCACCGGGTTGCCGAAACCGATGCGCTGGTACTGCATGTACAGCCGCAGCAGGCACGCCCCGCCCAGCAGGCTGGCCACGACACCCAGCAGGAAAGAAACGATTTGAAGGAGCATGCGACGGGTCGAGCAGGGACGTGGGATGATAGCGTCAGCCACTGGAAGCTCCGTGTCCTCCGCCCTCACCCTGCAGTCCCTGCCCCTGTTCCCACTGTCGACGGTGCTGTTTCCCGATGGCCTGTTGTCGCTTCGCGTGTTCGAGGTGCGCTACCTCGACATGATCGGCAAGTGCCACAAGGCCGGCGCCCCGTTCGGCGTGGTCTCGCTCACCCAGGGCAGCGAAGTCCGCCAGCCCGGGAGCAGCGAAGCGTTCGCGGAGATCGGCACGCTCGCCACGCTGCTCGACTTCGAGCAGCCGCAAGCCGGCCTCATGCTCGTTCGGGCCAAGGGAGCGCAGCGCTTCCGCGTCACCTCCAGCGAGCAGCTGAAACACGGCTTGTGGGTGGCCAACGTGGAGCAGGTCGCCAACGACCTGGTCGTGCCGGTGCCCGAGGACCTGCAGCCCACCGCCGATGCCCTGCAGCGGCTGATCCAGTCGCTGCAGCTGAAGGCCGATCCGCCCGGCGCGCTGCCCCTGCTGCCACCCTGGCGCCTGGACGACTGCGGCTGGGTGGCCAACCGCTGGTGCGAGCTGCTGCCGCTGCCGGTGGCCCTGAAGCAGCGGCTGATGGAGCTCGATAACCCGCTGGTGCGGCTGGAGCTGGTGAGCGACGTGCTCGCGCGGACCGGCATCACGACCTAGCACACGACCTCGCCAGGGGCGCGGGAAAGCCTCCACGCTGGACCGCGCCCTGCGGCCCTTGCAAACAGTCCGGGCCCGACACGAGGGCTTTTCATCGCCCCTGGCAGCGCGCGCCTGGGCTAGCATGCCCCCGCATGCAGATCCGCGCCCTGCCCCATCCCTCTTGCCACCGCCGCACGACGGCCGCCGCGCTCCTGCTGGCCAGCGGCAGCGCCTTCGCCCAGCCCACCCTGGCACCGGTGACGGTCATCGCCACGCCGGCCGGCACAGCCCCCATCGACGTGCCCGCCGCGGTCGACGTGTTCGACGGCCAGCGGCTGCGCGATGCCGGCCGCACCGAGATCCAGCTGTCCGAGAGCCTGGCCATCGTGCCCGGCGTCACGGCGCGCGACCGCCAGAACTTCGCGCAGGACCTGCAGCTGTCCATCCGCGGCTTCGGCGCCCGTTCCACCTTCGGCGTGCGCGGGGTGCGGCTCTATGTCGACGGCATCCCGGCCACCATGCCCGATGGCCAGGGCCAGCTGTCGCATTTCGACCTGGCCTCCGCCGGACGCATCGAGATCCTGCGCGGGCCCTTCTCGGCCCTGTACGGCAACTCCTCGGGCGGCGTTCTGCAGGTGTTCACCGAGAAAGGTGAAGGGCCGCCCGTGGTCACCACCAGCCTGCTGGCGGGCAGCGACGGCGTGCTGCGCCCGGCCGTGCGCGCCATCGGCGCCACCGGCGGGGTCGGCTTCAACCTCAGCGCCAACCATTTCCGCTCCGACGGCGCGCGCCCGCACAGCGACACCCGGCGCGACCTGGGCAACCTGCGCCTGGACTGGCAGGCCGCCGGCGGCGACTGGATGCTGGTCGCCAACGCCATCGACCTGCGGGCCCAGGATCCGCTGGGCCTGACGCGCGCGCAGTTTGACGCGGCCCCCTACAGCGTCGACCCGGCCGCGCGGACCTTCAATACGCGCAAGACGGTCAAGCAGAGCCAGCTGGGCCTGGTGCACGAGCGCGTGCTGGCGCCGGGCCACAAGTTGCGGCTGATGGTCTATGGCGGCGAACGCGAGACGGTGCAGTTCCAGGCGATTCCCGTGGCCACGCAGAGCAACCCGCTCCAACCCGGCGGCGTGATCGACCTGCAGCGCGCCTATGCCGGCACCGACCTGCGCTGGACCTGGCAGGCGGATCCGTTCGAACTGGTGGCCGGCCTGTCCTACGACCGGCTGGACGAGCACCGCCGCGGCTTCCAGAACTTCCTGGGCACGCGCCTTGGCGTGCGCGGCAACCTGCGGCGCGACGAGGACAACCGCGTCACCAGCGTCGATCCCTACCTGCAGGCCGTGTGGAAGCCCGCTCCCGACTGGACGCTCAGCGCCGGCGTGCGCCGCAGCAGCGTGCGCTTCACCTCCGACGACCGCTACATCGCGGGCCCCAATGGCGACGACAGCGGCAGCCTGCGCTTCTCGGACACGCTGCCGGTGGCGGCGGTGATGTACGCCGTGTCGCCCAACCTGCGCCTGTATGGCGCGGCCGGCCGCGGCTTCGAGACGCCGACCCTCAACGAGCTGGCCTACCGCCCGGACGGCACGCTCGGCCTGAACACCGGCCTGCGGCCGGCGCGCAGCCGCAACCTGGAGCTGGGCATCAAGGGCCGCAGCGGCCAGCCCGGGCGCGGACTGCGCACCGAATGGTCCGCAGCCCTATTCCAGAGCGACACGCGCGACGAGATCGTCACCCAGACCAACCTGGGCGGCCGCAGCACTTTCCAGAACGCCGGCAAGACGCGGCGCCGCGGCGTCGAACTGGCCTGGGGCGGCGCGGTTGGCCCCGGCTGGAAGTTCAACCTGGCCCAGACCTGGCTGGACGCGCGCTACCGCGAGGACTTCCGCACCTGCGCCGGCACCCCCTGCGCCACGCCCACGCTGGTGATCCCCGCGGGCAATCGCATTCCAGGCACGGCGCGCGTGTTCTCGGCGGCGGAGCTGTTGTGGCTGCCGCCGCAGGGCTGGCGTGGCGGCCTCGAGTGGCGGCGCTCGGGCCGGGTCTTCGTCAACGACGCGAACACCGATGCCGCCGGCAGCTGGAACACCTTCGCGGCCCACGCAGGCCACCTGTGGAGCCGCAACGAATGGATCGTGGAGGGCACGCTGCGGGTCGACAACCTGTTCGACCGCCGCTACGCGGGCTCGGTGATCGTCAACGAGGGCAACCAGCGCTTCTTCGAGCCGGCGCCCGGGCGCCAGTTCTCGGTGAAGGTGAGCGCCAGCCGGGCGTTCTAGGGACGGACGGCCGCGTGCAGGCTGTCGCCGGCCGCAAGGCCGGCATCGCGCAGCCGCAGCTGGTCGGGCAGCGGCACCGAACGCCGCAGCACGTCGTCGGCCAGCCACAGCGCCGACTTGCGCGCGCGCCCGGCCACGAAGGGCAGCGGCATCTGCAGGTAGTCGTCGTTGAAGACCTCGAAGCTGTAGTCGCCCGTGTAGCCGAGCGCATCGAGCTTCTGCACCAGGTCGACCAGCTGCGCCGTGTGCACGCCCTCCCCGGGGAACACGCGCGAGGTGCGGGCGGTGGCCATGCGTTCCTCGAAGGTACGCGTCTCCTGCCACAGGAAGTCGGACAGCTGCACCAGGAAGATCCGCGCCGGGTCGAGCTCCTCGATCGCTTCCAGCGGCGTGCGTGCCGCCAGGATGTGGAAGGAATCCAGCCCCAGGCCCAGGTTCGGAGCGTCGGCACGGCAGACCACGTCCCAGGCCGTCGTGTATTCGTTGACCGTGCGGCCCCACGACAGGCCCTCGTAGGCGATGCGGATGCCCAGCGGGATGGCCAGCATGGCCAGCTTGCGCAGGTCGCGTGCGATCGCGTCCAGGTCCTGGGTCGCATGGGTGGAGGTCGACGAGCAGGCGAGCAGCACGTCGCAGCCCAGGGCCGCGCACATCTCCAGCATCTGCCGGGCGAGGTCCACCTTGTACTGGTGCAGGTGGCCCGACAGACCCTCGAAGTCGCGCAGCACCTGGAAGCCGGTGCCGCGCAGGCCGCTGGCGCGCACCGCCCGCACCGCCGCCTGCCAGCCCTGGGGATGGCCCACCAGGTCGTTGGCCTTGAGCATCACCTGGCTGAAGCCGGCCGCCGCCATCGCTTCGAGCTTGGCCTCGAGCGGGCCAGCCAGGGTGATGGTGTCCATGCCGAAGCCGCTGACGGCCTGGCGGATGCCGCGCGTTCCGTTCATGGCGCGTCGTGCACCAGTTCGAACACCACGCTGCCGAGGCGGGTGCGGGTGATGGCGCCGCGCTGCTCGGTGTGCACGCCCGCGTTCTCGACGAAATCGACGCCCAGGACGCGCAGCGCGCGCACCGCCTCCAGCACGTCCGGCACGCCCAGGCCGATGCGCTGCAGGCGCTCGCGCGTGTCCAGCGAATCGGGCTCGGGCTCGATCAGCTGCAGCATGAAGCGGTTGGCCGGGTCCTGGGCCGGCATGCGCAACAGCTTCCCCGCCGGCATGATGCCGAAGCGCTGTTCGTCGGGGATCAGCGTGGCGCCGAACAGCTGCGTGTAGAACGCGATCCAGTCGGCGCTGCGCCCGGGGCCGATGTACTGCACGATGCCGAAGAAATGCAGCCCCGCCGTCGCCGGTGGATGCGGGTCGACGGAAGGGATGGGAACGAAGTCGACCGCGTAGATCGAGAACTCGCGGTAGCGGTCGACGAAGTAGATGCGGCTGCCGCCCACGCCGTGGATGGCGGGGATGTTGAGCTCCATCGCCTCGGGATGCGTGGGCACCTCCCAGGCGCCGCGCTCCAGCACCTGGCGGTAGGCCGCGCGGGCGTCACGCACGCGCAGCGCCACCGCCGCGATGGCGGGCTCCTCGGGCAGGCCCTGCTCGCCGTGCCCATCGACCGGATGCGCGTTGACCACGATGTTGAGGCCGCCCTGCCGGTACAGCAGCACCTCGCGCGAGCGGTGCCGTGCCACCGGGCGGAAGCCCATGGTCTGCAGCACCTGGCCCAGCGCCTGCGGCCTGGCGGTGGCGTACTCGATGAATTCGATGCCATCGAGGCCGATGGGGTTGGCCTCGTCGCCCAGCGCGTCCTGCAGAGGCTCGCGCGCGTGGCGGGGATGCAGCAGCAGGTCGCTCATGGACGTCTCCGCAAGGGTTCAGTAGTGCAGGCGCGCCACGGCCCGCAGGTCGTCCGCGGAGGCGCTGGGAAAACCGAAGAACTCCAGGTAGGCCGGGATCATCTCGAACAGCATGTCGGTGCCGACCTGCACGCGGCAGCCGCGTGCCTGCGCCGCCATCAGGAAGGGCGTGCGCTCGCTCTTCATCACGACTTCGCCGGCGTAGGCATGGGGCGCCATGCGCGCGACGTCGACCGGCAGTGGATCGCCCGGGTTCATGCCGAGCGGCGTGGCATTGACCACCAGGTCGAACCCGGCCGGGTCGCGGCTGCCGGTGGTGACGGTGATGGCGGGATGGTGCGCGCGCAGGCGCAGGGCCAGCGCCTGCGCGGTGTGCGGCGCCGCGTCGAACAGGGCCAGCGCGCC
>JAEZKX010000209.1 GCA_023436025.1 Pseudomonadota bacterium
CTGGAAGGCCCACAGGCGGCGCCCGCCCCCCGGCGCCGATGAACGTGCCACGCCGGCGCAGGCCGCGCCGCACATGGCGGCGCAGTGCGGCCCGCCCGCCAGTCCCATCAGGAAGGCGGCGGCGACCACGCCGGCGGCCATCAGTGCACCCGCATCTCGAGCATGCGCGCCAGCTGTTCGGGCGCCAGGATGCGCACGTGCTTCTTGTCCACCGCGATCAGCCCCTGCTGCTGGAAGGACGAGAAGGTGCGGCTGACCGTCTCCAGCTTCATGCCCAGGTAGCTGCCGATCTCGGCACGCGTCATGCGCAGGTGGAACTCGTGCGGCGACCAGCCGCGCGCCTTCATGCGCTGCGACACGTTGAGCAGGAAGGCCGCCAGGCGCTCCTCGGCGTTCATCGAGCCGAGCAGCAGCATCAGGCTGTGCTCGCGCACGATCTCGCGGCTCATGAGGCGGCTGACGATGTTCTGCATGGCCGCATTGCCCGCCGCCGCGGCGTTGAGGTGGGCGTAGGGAATGGCGCAGACCTCGGCGTCCTCCAGGGCGATCGCGGTGCTGGCGTGCGCCGCGTTGGCCACGCCGTCGAGTCCCATCAGCTCGCCGGCCATGTGGAAGGCGGTCAGCTGCTCGCGGCCGTCGGCCAGCGCCAGCTTGGACTTGAAGGTGCCGCTGCGCACCGCGTAGATGTGCTGGAAGCGGTCGCCCTGCTGGTACAGGCTCTCGCCCGCAGGCACCTTGCGGCGCGAGAAGTTGAGGTCGTCCAGGCGCTCCACGTCCTGGCCGGGCAGGCCGCACGGCAGGCACAGGTCCTTCAGGTGGCAGGCCGAGCACAGCGTGGCCAGCGGCGCGGCGTCGGCGCGCGGGTGGCGTGCGGCGGCGGCCGGAGGAACGAAACGGAGGGGCGTGGCGGTGGCGGTGTTCATGGGGTGGGCGGGGAACGTCAATGCGGAAGCGGGGGGCGGGCGCCAGCGACGGCGTCGGCAAGCTGTTCGAATTCGGCGCTCTTGTCGAGGAAGCGCACGGCGCCGGCGGCGAGGTAGCGCTTGCGGTAGGGCGCGGCGGTGGTGTTGCTGAAGACGACGAAGGCGATGCCGGGATCGGCGCGGCGCACCGCCTGCAGGACTTCGAGGCCGCTGCCGCCATCGAGCTGGCAGTCGAGGACCACGACGTCGGGGCGCGCGCGCAGGATGCCGGTGATGCAGGCCTGCGGCGAATCGCCTTCGCCAACCACCTGCATGGCGGATTCGGACAGCAGGCTGCCGACGCGCTCGCGGATGGCCGCCGAGTCCTCGGCGAGGAAGACGGTGAGCGGGTGGGTGTGCGAAGCCATGGACGTGACTGTGCCCGGCAGGCGGGCGCCACGCCATCGGCGCGCTCCGATTCGGCGGGCCGATTCGGACGAGGGCGGCTAGGACGATTCCTAGGCCGGTGCTTTTTCAGGCCTCCGCCAGGCCGTGGCGGATGGCGTAGCGCACCAGCTCGCTCTGGTTCGGCACCGCCAGCTTCTGCATCAGGTTGGCCTTGTGGGTGCTGACGGTCTTGACCGACAGGTGCAGTTCGGTGGCGATCTCGGTGACCGAGCGGCCGGACACCAGCAGCCGGAACACCTGGAACTCGCGGTCGCTCAAGTTCGTGTGCGGCGCCGCCTCGGCGCCGGGCATCGCGCCCAGCGCCAGCTGCTCCGCCACGGCGGCGCTGACGTAGGCGCCGCCGGCGGCCACCTTGCGCAGCGCCTGCTCCAGCAGGTCGGGTGCGCTGTCCTTGGTGAGGTAGCCGCTCGCGCCCGACTTGATGGCGCGCACCGCGTACTGCGTCTCCTGGTGCATGGACAGCACCAGCACCCGCAGCCGGGGCTTCTCGGCCTTCACCAGCTTGATCAGCTCCATGCCGCTGCGTCCGGGCATGGACAGGTCCAGCACCAGCACGTCGAAATCGAGCTCGCGCACGCGCTGCATCACCTCGCTGCCGTCGGCGGCCTCGCCGGCGATGGCGATGCCGTCCACGTCCTCCAGCACCCGCTTGAGGCCTTCGCGCACGAACGCGTGGTCGTCGGCGATGACGATGCGGATCATGCGTCCTCCGGCGGCAGCGGCACGCGCGCCTCGACCCGGGTGCCCGCGCCGGGCGCGCTGTGCACGGCCACCTCGCCGCGCAGCAGGTGGGCGCGCTCGCGCAGGCCTGCCAGCCCCAGCGACTGGGGCTTGCGCGGACTGGCGGGGTCGAAGCCCGCGCCGTCGTCCTGCACCGAGACGGCCAGCACCTCGCCCTGGCGCACGAGGCGCACCGCCACCTGGCGGGCCTGCGCGTGCTTGGCGACGTTGGTCAGCGACTCTTGGACGATGCGGAAGATGCCGGTGGCATAGGGCTCGGGCAGCTCCAGCTCCTCGTCGGCCTCCAGGGTGCAGGGCACGCCGGTGCGTTCCCCGAAGCCCTGCACCAGCCATTCGATGGCGGCGGACAGGCCCAGGTCGTCCAGCACCAGCGGCCGCAGGTCGGCGGCGATGCGGCGGGTGGAGGCGACCGCGTCGTCCAGGCGCTCCAGCATGCCGGCCAGCCGCGCCTGCACCGCGGCGTCGTCGGGCAGGGTGCGGCGCAGCCAGGCGGTGTCGATCTTGAGCGCGGTGAGCGTCTGCGCCAGCTCGTCGTGCAGTTCGCGTGCCACCCGCGACTTCTCCTCCTCGCGCACCTTGTGCGCCTCGGTGGCGAAGTTGGCCAGTTCCTCCTGCACCCGCACCCGCTCGGTCACGTCGCGCAGGATCACGGTGTAGAGCTTGCCCTCGGGCGTGTCCAGCTGCGAGATGGACGCGTCGATGGGGAATTCCTCGCCGCTGGCGCGCAGCGCCAGGATCACGTTGTTGCCGCCCATGCGGCGCGAGGTGACGCCGGTGACGCCGAACTGCCGCACCTGCGCGGCATGGCCGCCGCGGTAGCGTTCGGGCAGCAGGCGTTCGAGCGGCTGGCCCAGCACCTGGGCCGCGCTCCAGCCGAACATGCGTTCGGCCGCGCGGTTGTACATCAGGATGCGCTGGTCGGCGTCGACGGTGATGATGCCGTCCATCGCCGAATCGAGCAGGCCGGCCAGGCGGGCGGCGGCGAGCGGGTCGGGAAGCGTGCTTGGGCTTGCGGTCACGCCCCGAATCTACCGCACCGCCCGTCCCGGGGCTCAGGGCGCCGTGGGCGTGGCGGCGTGGTTGCGGCCCTGCTGCGCCGGCAGGTGGGCCTTGTCGCGTGCCGCCAGCGTCTTGTTGATCTCCAGGCCGCGGCGGTAGTAGTCGGGCGCCACCACCGGGTCGGGCGAGCGCATGGCGATGACCAGGGTGGCGAAGCCGGCCACCACCACGGTGGCGGGCCCGGCGATCAGCAGCCAGACATGGCCGTGGCGCCACCAGGGAGCGCAGGGGGTTTCTTGTTGCATGGGGGATGACCTCAGCGTGGCACCAGGAAGACGGAGCGCTCGCGCACGTGCGCATCGCCGTCGACGGCGCCGATGTCGAAATGGATCGGATGGGAGCCGGGTTCGGCGGTGCCGTAGGGCAGCTGCAGGCGCACCGCGACCCAGCGCGAGGCGGCGGGGCCGACCTCCACGACCGGATCGGAGGCCAGCGCCAGGCCCGGCAGGCCGGCCGCGTCGATGCGGTAGCGCTGGGTATGCTCCGTGGCGTTCATCACCTGCAGGCGGTAGACGTTCTCCAGCTTGCCTCCGGGGACGATGCGCGCCAGGGCAGCGCGGTCGCGCACCACGTCGACCTTCAGCGGCACCCGCAGGGCCAGGCTGGTGGCCAGGCCCACGGCCAGCGCGGTCAGGATGGCGGTGTAGACCAGCACGCGCGGGCGCAGCACCCGCCGCCACATCTGGCCGCGGCTCCAGGACTTGGCCAGGGCGTTCTCGGTGGTGAAGCGGATCAGGCCGCGCGGGTAGCGCATCTTGTCCATCACGCCGTCGCAGGCGTCGACGCAGGCGGCGCAGCCGATGCACTGGTACTGCAGGCCCTGGCGGATGTCGATGCCGGTGGGGCAGACCTGCACGCACAGCTTGCAGTCGATGCAGGCGCCGAGCCCGGCGGCCTGCAGGTCGGCGCCGCGGCCGCGGGTGCCGCGGGGCTCTCCGCGCGCCGTGTCGTAGCTGACGATCATCGTGTCGCGGTCGAACATCGCGCTCTGGAAGCGCGCGTAGGGGCACATGTACTTGCAGACCTGCTCGCGCATGAAGCCGGCGTTGCCGTAGGTGGCGAAGCCGTAGAAGAACACCCAGAACACCTCCCACGAACCCATGCGGGCCTGCAGGAACGCCATGCCGAGCTGGTCGATGGGCGTGAAGTAGCCGACGAAGGTAAAGCCGGTCCACAGGGCCACCAGTCCCCACAGCAGGTGCTTGTACGCCTTGCGCACCATCTTCTCGATGGAGCGCGGCGCGGCGTCGAGCTTCATGCGGGCGCCGCGGTCGCCTTCGACCTTGCGCTCGATCCACAGGAAGATCTCGGTGTAGACGGTCTGCGGGCAGGCGAAGCCGCACCACAGGCGGCCGGCGACGGCGGTGAAGAGGAACAGCGACAGGGCGCTGACCACCAGCAGGCCGGTGAGGTAGATGAAGTCCTGGGGGTAGAGGACGTAGCCGAAGATGTAGAAGCGGCGTGCCGCCAGGTCGAACAGCACGGCCTGCCGCTCGCCCCATTGCACCCAGGGCAGGCCGTAGAACACGATCTGCGTGAGCCAGACGAAGACCCAGCGCCAGGCGGAGAAGCGCCCGGAGATCGAGCGCGGATAGACCTTCTTCTCGGAGACGTACAGCCCCTGCGCTTCCTCGGGTGGCGCGGGGGTGATGGGGATGACTTTCATTGTGGTCCGATCATGGACCGGCGCCGGCTCGACGCCGTTGACGTGTGTCAATGGAACGGGCCATCCCTGGCAAGGAAGGGGCGTGCTCGCGCAGCGAGCGCGCCATGGCCGCGGCGGCCAGGAAAAGGATGCGCCCGCCTGCGGCGGGCACATCCGGCGGTGCGGCGCCGCCCGGCGGCGCCAGCGGCCTCAGGGCCTGGCCGGCACCTTGTTCGACAAGCCCCAGACGTAGCTGGCCAGCACGTGGATCTGGGCGTCGGTCAGCTTGCCTTCCTGCGCCGGCATCTCCGCGGTCTTGCCGTTGACGATGATGTTGACGATGGCCTGCTCACCCCAGCCGTGCAGCCAGATGTCGTCGCGCAGGTTGGGCGCGCCCAGCATCGGGTTGCCGCCGCCGTTGGCGCCGTGGCAGGCGGCGCAGGCCGCGAACTTGCTGCGTCCCAGCTGCGCGCGCAGCGAATCGTGCGGGCTCTTCGACAGGCTCAGCACGTAGTGGGCGACGTTGCGCACGTCCTCTGGCGTGCCCACCGCCGCGGCCATGGGCGGCATGACGCCGACCCGTCCCTTGGCGATGCTCTCGGCGATGCGCTCGGGCGCGCCGCCGTGCAGCCAGTCGCCGTCGGCCAGGTTGGGGAAGCCCTTGCTGCCGCGCGCGTCCGAGCCGTGGCACTGCGCGCAGTTGTTCATGAACAGGCGCTCGCCGACGGCCATGGCGTTGGCGTCGCCGGCCAGCTCCTCGGGCTTGCGCGCGGTGAACTGCGCGTACAGCGGCTCCAGCGCCTGCTGCGCCTTGGCCACTTCCTTCTCGTAGGCGCCCTTCTGCGACCACTGCAGCTCGCCCTGGTAGGCGCCCAGGCCCGGATAGAAGGCCAGGTAGACCAGTGCGAAGACGATGGTCAGGATGAACAGGCCCACCCACCACATGGGCAGGGGGTTGTTCATCTCGCGCAGGTCGCCGTCCCAGACGTGGCCGGTGGTGTTGTCGCTGTCGGAGGCCACCTTCTTGCGCGAGGTGAGCCACAGCAGCACCAGGCAGGCCGCGATGCCGACCAGCGTGGCGGCCGCGATGAAGATCGACCAGTTGCCGTGGGTGAAGTCGCTCATGGCTTCAATCCTGTTCGAACGGGATGCGGGCGGCCTCGTCGAAGCGCGCCCGGTTGGAGCGGCGCCAGGCCCAGAAGGCGATGCCCAGGAAGGTGCCGAAGGCGGCGAGGGTGGCGGCGATGCGCAGGGTATTGACGTCCATGGGATTCCCCGGGGTTACTTGAGGGCCTTGCCGAGCGACTGCAGGTAGGCGATGAGCGCGTCCATCTCGGTCTTGTTCTTCAGCGCCTCGGGCGCCTGGGCGATCTCGGCGTCACTGTAGGGCACGCCGGCCGTGCGCAGCGCCTTCATGTGGGCCTGGATGGTCCCGGCGTTGGCCGGGTTCTTCTCCAGCCACGGGTAGGCCGGCATGTTGGACTCGGGCACCACGTCGCGCGGGTTGACCAGGTGGATGCGGTGCCACTCGTCGCTGTAGCGGCCGCCCACGCGGTGCAGGTCGGGCCCGGTACGCTTGCTGCCCCACTGGAACGGGTGGTCGTAGACGAACTCGCCGGCTACCGAGTAGTGTCCGTAGCGCAGCGTCTCGGCGCGGAACGGCCGGATCATCTGCGAGTGGCAGTTGTAGCAACCCTCGCGCAGGTAGATGTCGCGCCCGGCCACCTGCAGCGCGGTGTAGGGCTTCACGCCCAGCACCGGCTCGGTGGTCGACTTCTGGAAGAACAGGGGCACGATCTCCACCAGGCCGCCGACGGCGACCACCAGCAGGATCAGCACGATCATCAGGAAGTTGCTGGTCTCGACCTTCTCGTGCGAGAAGGTGGGGACGGGCTTGTCGTTGTTGCTCATGGCTCGCTTTCGAAGTTCAGGCGGCCTGCGGCATCGCGGGCGGCACCTCGGTGCGCACGGCCCGGCCGTTGGCCACGGTCATCCAGGTGTTCCAGGCCATCACGCACATGCCGGCCAGGTACAGCACGCCGCCCAGGGTGCGGATGATGTAGAAGGGATAGGTCGCCTTGACCGACTCGACGAAGGTGTAGGTGAGCGTGCCGTCGGGGTTGATCGCGCGCCACATCAGGCCCTGCATGACGCCGGCGATCCACATGGCGGCGATGTACAGCACGATGCCCAGCGTGGCGACCCAGAAGTGCACCTCGATCGCCTTGGTGGAGTACATCTTGGTGCGGCCGAACAGGCGCGGGATCAGGTAGTAGAGCGAGCCCATGGTGATCAGGCCGACCCATCCCAGGGCGCCGGCGTGCACGTGGCCCACGGTCCAATCGGTGTAGTGCGAAAGCGCGTTGACGGTCTTGATCGACATCATCGGACCTTCGAAGGTGGCCATGCCGTAGAAGGACAGGGCCACGATCAGGAAGCGCAGCACCGGGTCGTCGCGCAGCTTGTGCCAGGCGCCCGACAGGGTCATCACGCCGTTGATCATCCCGCCCCAGCTGGGCGCCAGCAGGATCAGCGAGAACAGCATGCCGATGGATTGCGTCCAGTCGGGCAACGCGGTGTAGTGCAGGTGGTGCGGACCCGCCCACATGTAGGTGAAGATCAGCGCCCAGAAGTGGACGATGGACAGGCGGTAGCTGTAGACCGGCCGCTCGGCCTGCTTGGGGATGAAGTAGTACATCATCCCGAGGAAGCCGGTGGTGAGGTAGAAGCCCACCGCGTTGTGGCCGTACCACCACTGCACCATCGCGTCCTGCACGCCGGCGTAGACCGAGTACGACTTCATCCAGCCCGCGGGGATGGCGGCGCTGTTGACCAGGTGCAGCAGCGCCACGGCGATGATGAAGGCGCCGAAGAACCAGTTGGCCACGTAGATGTGGCGCGTCCTGCGCTTGCCGATGGTGCCGAAGAAGACGATGGCATAGGACACCCACACCGCGGTGATCAGGATGTCGATCGGCCATTCGAGCTCGGCGTATTCCTTGCCCGAGGTGTAGCCCAGGGGCAGCGAGATGGCCGCGGCGAGGATCACCGCCTGCCAGCCCCAGAAGGTGAAGCTGGCCAGCTTGGGCATGAACAGCGGCACCTGGCAGGTGCGCTGCACGACGTAGTAGCTGGTGGCGAACAGGCCGCAACCGCCGAAGGCGAAGATCACCGCGTTGGTGTGCAGCGGCCGCAGTCGCCCATAGGAAAGCCAGGGAATGCCGAAGTTGAGCTGGGGCCAGGTGAGCTGCGCCGCGATGAGAACACCGACGGCCATGCCCACCACGCCCCACACCACGGCCATCAGGGAGAACTGCCGGATGACGCCGTCGTCATAGCGGGCAGGAGAGGCGGGGAGGTCGTTCATGGAGCACCTTTTCAGATGCATCCAGTGTCCCGTCGCGGCGCGCCAGGACCGTTGAGGTAAGTCAATCGTCGTGCAGGATGCGCTCGCCTTCCGCGTCGAGTGCGTCGAACTGGCCACGCCACACGGCCCAGGCGAGCGCGCCCAGGATGGCCAGGGCCAGCACCACCGACAGCGGAATGAGGAGGAAGAGGACGTCCATCGGAAAGCCTTCGCGATTCGTTCGGGGGCAGCGGCGCTGCCCGCCATGTTCTTTCAGTGGTCTCCGGTGCGCGCCAGCCGCGCCGCATTGAGCACCACCAGCAGCGAGCTCGCCGCCATGCCCAGGCCCGCCAGCCAGGGCGGCATCAGGCCGGCCAGCGCCAGCGGCACGCAGACCGCGTTGTAGCTGGCGGCCCAGAGCAGGTTCTGCCGCACGATGCGCCGCGTGCGGCGCGCATGGGCCAGCAGCAGGGGCACGCGTTCGAGCTGGCCGCCGAGGATGACGACGTCGGCGCGGGCCTGCGCCACCGGCACGCCCTGGCCCATGGCGACGGAGAGATCGGCGCGCGCGAGCACCGGACCGTCGTTGAGGCCGTCGCCGACCATGGCGACGCGGTGGCCGGCCTGCTGCAGGCCTTCGACCTGGGCGAGCTTGTCTTCGGGCGTCTGGCCGCCGCGGGCGTCGCTGATGCCCACC